>NZ_CP096972.1:0-225000 GCF_024758725.1 Sphingomonas sp. SUN039
TCAGGCGTTTAGCTGAGGCCGATCAATGCTGTCGGGGGGGGGGGGGACGAAATGACCAGCGCGGTAGAGCTCCGCTATTGTGTCGCCGGATTGGTGCCCACCCGGGAGGCCAAGTCGTGACCCTCGAAGACATCAACTACATCGCCCAAACCATCGCCGCGTTCGCCGTGGTGGGCTCGCTTATCTACCTCGCGATCCAGACTCGGCAGGCACGCGAACAGACGAGGTTGAACACCGAAGCACTCAAAGCGTCGGCGGGGTTCGAGGCTACACACAGCTGGGCGACGTTGCTTGAGGCCGGGATCAATTTGCCAAAAGCCCGGATCGCTCTCGTTATGGAGGCGAATGCGGGCAAGACATGGGACGAGTTTTCCGATCTCGATCGGTTCTGGCTGGCCATTTTGCACCGCGCGTTGTTCCAAAAGCTGGAAGGCCAATATTTCCTGCTCAAATATGGAAGTCTCGACCCCGCCTTTTGGGAAAAGCGCCGCGACTGGGCCGCAGGATTGATCAACCTCCCGTTTTTCAGCCAATGGTGGGCTTTCGAAAAAGCCCAGCACGTCTGGACCGACGAATTCATCGCCGCTATCGAAGCGGCGCGCGACACCAGCATGATCGTGCCTTGGCATAGTTCGGTCCATGCAGGTAGGGACGCGCCGCCTTCGCCAGCGCAGGCACCGGGCGAGGTATCCGCGACATGACGCTCGAAGACATCAACTATGTCGCCCAGTCCGTCGGCGTCGTCGCTATCTTAGGCACTTTTGTCGCGCTGCTGGTCCAGATGCGGCAGACCAACCGACTGCTCCGCAATCAGGCCAAGCGCGCGCTGATCGACGGGACCAGGATGATCTCGGAAACGGTGTATCAGACTCCGGGGCTGGCCGAACTGTTGGTGCGCGCCATGGCGGGAGGTCTGGACGGACTCTCGCCACCAGAACGACTGCAGATCATGTCGTTCCTGATGACAGCTGAGCGCATTTGGGAGGCGATGTTCGTTCAATATCAGGAGGGAATGATCGACGAGGAACTGTGGAAGGCCCATAGTCGGCAAACGCAGGCGGCGTTTAACGACAATGCGGCCATGCGCGAGTTTTGGGCTCTGAGGCGCGAATTTTTCATGCCCGCATACAGCGCATTTCGCGACGCCCAAATTGCAGACAAAGGAGGGTCGGATTCACTTGGGTATGGCGCCAAGCCGGCGCCAACCAAGGATGCAGCACCACCACCCGCAGCGGCCCCCGGCAGTGACGGCGCTGCCGCATGACCCTCCGCAACCTGCCGCCCGACGATCTGTGGCCGCTGACGCAGGACAATGCGGAAACCCTGTTCGACTATATCTTCGCGCCGTGGATCAAGGAGATGGGGCTGACCGATTTCATGGTGCGCGAAGGCTTTTGCTCGATGCGTCTGCCGCTCAACGACCGGTTGAAGTTCTTTTCCGGCGCGGTGTGCGGACAGGCGGTGATGGCCGCCATCGATACCGTGGCCAGCATGGCGACCGCGACCACCCCGCGTCAGGGCAAGGGCACCGTCTATCAGCACACGCACTTCCTGCGCCCCGCCGCCAATGACGATGTCCTGATCGCAGCGACCGTCAAACGCTGGGGCAAGGCGAGCGTCTATGTCGAGTGCAGCGTGACGTTTGTCGGCTCTGGCGATCTGGTGGCGCATGCGGTTCTGGAGTTCGCATTCTGAGTGCTGTGGGGACTGTGATTCGGCGCTGTGGCCGCAACTCGCGTCGGTGACAGCTTGACCCTGTCCTCGCTGCAATGCAGCATCGCGGTATGGCCTCAGACTCGATTTCGCAGAACCCCGATATCCGCTTCCTCGGGCGCATCCTCGGCGATGTGATCCGCGAGCTGGGTGGCGAGACGCTGTTCCGGCGGATCGAATATATCCGCTCGACGTCGGTCGACCGGCATCGGGGGATCGATGGGGCGCATGAGGTCGATCGCGGATTAGAGGCGCTGAACCTCGACGACACGCTGAATTTCGTGCGCGGGTTTATGCTGTTTTCTTTGCTCGCCAATCTGGCCGAGGACCGGCAGGGGGTCGCGAGCGAGGGCGGCGCGAATGTCGCGGGTGTGGTGGCGACGCTCGACAAGACCGAAGTTGCCGAAATGCTTGCCCATGCCAGCGTCGTGCCCGTCCTGACCGCGCACCCGACCGAAGTCCGGCGCAAGAGCATGATCGACCACAAGGCGCGGATCGCGGCGTTGATGCAGCTGCGCGACGCGGGCGTGGCCGAGACGCCCGATGGCGATGCGGTCGAGGCCGCCATCGTGCGGCAGGTCGCGCTGCTGTGGCAAACGCGCCCGTTGCGCCGCGAACGGCTGTATGTCGCCGACGAAGTCGAGAACGCGCTGGCGTGGCTGCGCGAAGTGTTCGTGCCCGAATTGCCTGCACTCTATGCGCGCTGGGACCGGGTGCTGGGTGCGCGGACGCCGGGGTTCCTGACCGTCGGCAGCTGGATCGGCGGCGACCGCGACGGCAACCCGTTCGTCGATGCCGATGCGCTGCGGCTGGCGACCGGGCGCGCGGGCGAGACCATTCTGCTGCATTATCTCGACGCCATCCACGCGATGGGCGGCGAGTTGTCGATCTCGACCGAACTGGCAACCGTCGATGCCGCCGTGCTGGCGCTGGCCGATGCGAGCCACGATGCGGCCGCCAGCCGTACCGATGAAGTTTACCGCCGCGCGATGACCGGCATTTATGCGCGGCTGGCGGCGACGTTCACGGATCGCATCGGTCGTGCGCCGCCGCGTCCGGCGACGGTGCCGGGAGCCGCCTATCCGACACCCGCCGACTTCCGCGCCGATCTCGTCACCATTGCCGAGGGGTTGGCGAACAACGGCCTGTCGAGTCCTGGCGCGCTCGCGCGGCTGGTGCGCGCGGTCGATGTGTTCGGGTTCCACCTCGCGCGGCTCGACCTGCGCCAGAACAGCGACGTCCATGCGCGCTGCATTGCCGATCTGTTTGCGGCGGCGGGGGTCGAGGCCGATTATGAGGCGCTGGATGAAGGTGCGCGCGTGGCCCTGCTCCGCCGTGAACTCGCCAATCCACGCCCGCTGACCGGCGCCGACCTGCCGCAATCGGACGAGACGCGCTCCGAACTCGCCATTCTCGCGGCGGCGCGCGAAGCGCGGGCGAAGTTCGGCAATGGCGTGATCGGTACCGCGATCATCTCGAAAACCGATGCCGTCTCCGACCTGCTCGAACTGCTGCTGCTGCTCAAGCAGGCGGGCCTCTACCGCGCGGGCGACCCTTCCGCATCGCTGATGCCGGTGCCGCTGTTCGAGACCATCGGCGATCTGGAGGCCGGACCCGCAATCATGTCCGCCTTCTTCGCGATCCCCGAATTCGGCGATCTGGCCAGGGCACGCGGGCATCAGGAAGTGATGGTCGGCTATTCCGACTCGAACAAGGACGGCGGCTATCTGACGTCGGTCTGGTCGCTGCATCAGGCGAGTCTGGCGCTCAAACCCGTGTTCGAGGCGGCGGGGGTGGCGATGCAGTTGTTTCACGGGCGCGGCGGGGCGGTCGGGCGCGGCGGGGGCTCGTCGTTCGCGGCGATCCGTGCGCAGCCCCCGGGGACGGTCGACGGGCGCATCCGGATTACCGAGCAGGGCGAAGTCATCGCCGCCAAATACGGATCGCGCGAGAGTGCCGCCGTCAATCTCGAGGCGATGGCCGCTGCGACGATTGCGGCAACGCTCGAACCGCCACAGGTCGCCGCCGCCGACTCGGCACGGTTTGGCGCGGCGATGGACCGGCTGTCGGGGGATGCCTTCGCTGCCTATCGCGCGCTGGTTTACGAGACGCCCAATTTCCGCACCTTCTTCCGTGCGATGACGCCGATTGCCGAGATTGCGACGCTCAAGATCGGCTCGCGCCCCGCCAGCCGGACCAAGAGCGATGCGATCGAGGATCTGCGTGCCATCCCCTGGGTGTTCAGCTGGGCACAGGCGCGGGTGATGCTGCCGGGCTGGTACGGCCTGTACGCGGCGGTCGCGCGGTTCGAGGACAAGGGGTTGCTGCGCGACATGGCGCGCGGCTGGCCGTTCTTCGCCGCAACGCTCGCTAATATGGAAATGGTGCTGGCCAAGTCCGACATGACCATCGCCGCGCATTATGCGGAGCTGGCCGCCGACGCCGACGGGCCGGTAATCTTCCCGCGCATCCGCGATGCCTGGCATGCGACGCGCGACGTCGTGCTCGACCTGACCGGGCAGACGCGGCTGCTGGCGGACAACCCGGCGCTCGATGCCTCGATCCGGTTGCGGATGCCCTATGTCGAACCGCTCAACCTGCTGCAGATCGAATTGCTCAAACGCCACCGCGCCGGCGAGGACGATTCGCGCATTGCTGAAGGAATTCAGCTGTCGATCAACGCGATTGCGACCGCACTTAGAAACAGCGGCTGATTTACTTCGTCAGGCGACGCCGGTTCGCGCGCACCTTGCGGCGATAGTGCGACACGGCCTGCGATGTCGCTGCCGCAGGGCTGGTACCCAAGCCGCCCGTCATCGCTCGCAGGCCCAGGTCCATTGCCGACCCGACTTTTTCGGAAACCATCAGTCGCGCCTCTGCGTCGGCCGCAGATCCGCCCGCCATCATTTTCATCGAGCGCAGCCCGATCACCGAAGCGGATTCGAATCCTAGCATCCAGCTTTCATAACCCAGCTGCCAATAGGCGAAGGGTGAAGTCGATTTCATCGGGCAGCTCCGCAAACAGGGAATCATTGCAACGCAGCATGGAGCAATTCGGGTGCAAGGAAAATGGCGCACCGGAAGGGATTCGAACCCCTGACCCCTGCCTTCGGAGGGCAGTGCTCTATCCAGCTGAGCTACCGGTGCTTGGGCGCGGCCCTAGCAGGGGCGTCGGGCCTTCGCCAGTCCCTAACGGCGGGGCTATCGCGCGGCGACTTTGACCAGCTTGACTGGCTGGAACTTGCCGAGGCCGCATGACACGCCCGGAGTCAGGCCGGGCGATTGCAGCACGGTGATGATATCGACCGAGCAATATTCGCCGATGCTGCTCTTGTGGAGGAAGCGTTCCTCGAAACCCAGACCCGGGCAGCTCATCGGCAGCGTATTCCGATAGACCTTGCCGCCGTTCATGTGAAAATCGATGACGCTGTCGCCGTGGACGCTGGTCGAGCGGACATCGGTGGTGCGAACGCAGCTGACCGGTTTGCCGTCAAGTGTCGCTTCGGGAACGGCAGTGCGGTCGCGTGCCGATGCGGTGGTCAGGCCGAGGGCGGTGACGGTGGCGGCGATGAGGAGCTTGTTCACGGCAATTCTCCTTGAGCTGGCGTCCCGCCAGTCTGGCGCGGCGAAGCTGACTTGGGCCTGAACGCGCACAGGTCGATGACCGCGCACCGCCAGCATTCGGGCGCGCGCGCCTTGCAGGTGTAGCGGCCGTGCAGGATCAGCCAATGGTGTGCCTGCACCCGAAACGGGGCAGGCGTCTGGCGTTCGAGGATCGCCTCGACCGCCGCCGGGGTCTTGCCCTTGGCAAGCCCGGTGCGGTTGGCGATGCGGAAGACATGGGTATCGACCGGAAAGGTCTCCGCACCCAGCGCGACATTGAGCACCACATTCGCCGTCTTGCGCCCGACCCCGGGCAGCGCCTGCAATGCATCGCGGTCGGTCGGCACCGCGCCGCCGTGCTGTTCGACCAGCAGCCGCGACAGCGCGATGACGTTCTTCGCCTTGGTATTGAACAACCCGATGGTGCGGATGTGTTGCTTGAGGTCGTCCTCGCCGAGATCGAGCATCGCCTGCGGATCGCGGACGTCCGCAAACAACGCCCGCGTGGCCTTGTTCACCCCGGCATCGGTCGCCTGCGCGGACAGGACGACCGCGACGAGCAGCTGATAGATATTGCCGTACGCGAGTTCGGTCTCGGGCGCGGGGTTGGCTTCGGCGAGACGGCGGTAGAATTCGAAGATGTCGGCGCGCTTCATTGGGCCTCGCGCCGCCAACGTCGCATATGGGGGTAGGGCAATCGGCCTTGTTCGGTGGCGCGATGTGGTTCGCTCGTCATATCCCACCACGCCAGCATCGGCACCCCGATCCAGCGTCCGGCCGCGAAATTGTCGGCCATCGATGCACCGCCGCCCCTATAGCCGTCGGGATGGAAGACGATGTGCGGATCGATGCCGAGTTCGACAACCGCGGCATAGGACCACGCGATTGCCGCCATTTCTTCGCCGGGATCGTCGGAGGGACCAGCGAAACCCGCGCGCGCGTCGGGGTCACGGGCGGCAATATGGCCACCTTCATGCAACAGATCGCCTGGCCATGCAGGAACCGCTGGATCGACGACGATTGTGGTGCCGTGCACGGTCATTCCCGGCAGGACACTGGTACCCACCGTTCCCGCCTCGATTTCGATATCGATTCCCAACAAAAATACGGCGATCCGTTCGGCCATCGCGGTGCCGCCGCCCTCCGTGCGCCACTGGCAGGTGGCAATCACACTCAAAGCCCCAGCACATCCGCCATAGAATACCGCCCTGCTGACTTGCCCGCCAGCCACAGCGCCGCCTTCACCGCGCCGCGTGCAAATATCTCGCGGCTTTCGGCGCGGTGGCCGAGTTCGATGCGTTCGCCTTCGCCCGCCAGCACCACCATGTGATCGCCCGCGACCGATCCGCCGCGCAGGCTCGCAAAGCCGATGGTGCCGGGTTCGCGCGGGTCGGTGCTGTCGAAACGGTCGAACCGGCTGAGTTCGGGCAGGCTCTTGCCGCGTCCGTTCGCGGCGGCCTGCGCGAGGAGCAGCGCGGTCCCCGACGGCGCATCGACCTTGTGCCGGTGGTGCATCTCGACGACTTCGACGTCCCAGTCGTTGCCGAGCCGTGCGGCGGCCTGTTCGACCATTGCGGCCAGAAAATTGATACCGAGCGAGGTGTTCGCCGCCTGAATGATCGCAATCTCGCGCGCGGCGTCATCGACCATCGCCTGATGGCTGCCGTCGAGGCCGGTCGTGCCGATGAGGATTGGCGTTCCCGCCAGTCGTGCGGCGGTCAGATGCTCGCCGAGCGCGGTCGGCGACGAGAAATCGACAAGCACATCGCTCGCCCCGGCCAGCGCGGCACTGTCGTCGCCGACATCCGCCCCGCCCGCGTACGTCGCGCCGAGCATGGGAATGACGGTCGCAATCGCCGCGCCCATTCGCCCGCGACTGCCGAAGATGCCGATCCGTGTCATGCCCGCCGCTTTCGCGCGTTCAGGCGAGTTTCGCAATCATCGCTTGTGCTGCGGCCGGATTGCGGACTTTTGCGCCGCTGATGAAATAGGCGAACACATCGCCGCGCGTCGCCCAGTCGCGCGCCCGGGCGCTCCAGTGGTCGAGCGCGGCGTCGTCATAGCCCGTCGGGCAGTCGGCCTGCGCGTGTTGCAGCCGGGCATAGCTGAAGTCGGCGGTGCCTTCGTCGATGCAGGGGAAGGTGTCGTCGTCGGCGAAGACGATGGCGGCGTTGGCGGCGCGGGCGAGCGCGTAAAAGGCGGAGTCGCGGAAACTCTCATGCCGCACTTCGAGCGCGTGGCGCAGCGGCAAGCCGTCCTGTGTGGGCGGGAGTAGGGCGAGGAAACCGGCGAAATCGTCCGCGTCGAATTTCTTCGTCGCCATAAACTGCCACAGGATCGGGCCGAGCCGGTCGCCGAGCTCGGTGATCCCCTGCGTCAGAAAGCGCTGCACCGATTCGGCCCCGTCGGCGAGGATCTTGCGGTTGGTGGCGAAGCGCGAGGCCTTCACCGCGAACCGGAACCCGTCGGGCACGGTCTTGGCCCAACTGGCAAAGGTCGCCGGTTTCTGGCTGCCGTAATAGGTTGCGTTGATCTCGATACTGGTCAGCCGTTCGGCGGCAAAGCTGAGTTGCCTCGCCTTGGCGAGGCCCGCCGGATAGAATGTCCCCCGCCACTCGTCGAAGTCCCAGCCGCCGATGCCGACGCGGATTGTGCCCTTTGCCATGACAATCCTATAGCGCGGCCATGCGCGACATCCACAACATCGTCGTCCTGACCGGCGCGGGCATTTCCGCCGAGAGCGGCCTTGCGACCTTTCGCGGTCCCGGCGGCCTGTGGGAGGGGCACCGGGTCGAGGATGTGTGCACGCCCGAAGCGCTCGCCGCCGATCCCGAACTCGTTCACCGCTTCTACGACGACCGCCGCGCGGCACTCGCGACGGTCGAGCCCAATGCAGCGCACCGGGCGCTGGCGCGGCTCGATGCCGAATGGCCGGGCGGGCTGCTGATCGTCACGCAGAATGTCGACGACCTGCACGAGCGCGCGGGGGCCAAGCGGTTGATCCACATGCACGGCGAATTGCTGAGCGCGCTGTGTGCGGATTGCGGAGATCGCGGGGAATGGGAAGGGCGCTTGCCGCCGGGGACGGCGTGCGGAGCCTGCGATGCATTGAGCCTGCGCCCCGACATCGTTTTCTTCGGCGAAATGCCATACCGGATGGACGAGATCGACGCTGCGATCCGCAACTGCGATCTGTTCATCAGCATCGGCACCTCGGGTGCGGTCTATCCGGCGGCGGGGTTCGTCCAGACAGCCCGCTATGTCGGGGCGGCGACGTTGGAGATGAACCTCGATCCTTCGCTGGGGAGCGTTTATTTCGAGGAGACGCGGATCGGGGCGGCGGGGACGCTGGTGCCGGCGTGGGTCGAAACGCTACTTCAGTCCACCCAATCCAGCCCGATGTCGCGATAAACCCCCCGGTCCTCGTCCCATTTCGGTGACACTTTGACATGCAGATACAGGTGCACCTTCACGCCCAGTAATCCGGCGAGTTCCGCTCGCGCCTTGCTGCCGATTTCCTTCAGCCGTGCGCCGCCCTTGCCCAGTACGATGGCGCGCTGGCTGTCGCGGGCGACGAGGATTTGCTGGTGGATTTCGACCGAGCCGTCGGGGCGCTCGCTGTATTTTTCGGTCTCGACCGCGCACGCCTGTGGCAGTTCCTGATAGAGTTGCAGGAAGATTTGCTCGCGGGTGATTTCGGCGGCCATGACGCGGTCGGTGGCGTCGCTGACCTGGTCGGCGGGGAACATCCATGGCCCCTCGGGCATCGCTGACGCGAGTTTTGTCTTGAGGTCCGCCACACCGTCGCCGGTCGACGCGCTGATAATCATCGTGTCGGTGAAGGTCAGGCGCTCGTTCAGCACTTGCAGGTGTTTGAGCATTTTGCCGTGGTCGGCGACATCGACCTTGTTGAGCACCAGCAGCTTGGGTTCGGGGCGGCTGGCGAGACCGCTCAGGATGGTTTCCACTTTTGCGCCGAGGCCGCCCTTGGCGTCGATGACCAGCGCGATCAGGTCGGCGTCAGCCGCCCCGCCCCATGCCGCCTGCACCATCGCACGGTCGAAACGGCGGTTGGCGTCGAAAATGCCGGGGGTGTCGACCAGCACGATCTGCGTGTCGCCCGTCAGCGCGACACCCATCAGGCGGGTGCGCGTCGTCTGCGCCTTGGGGCTGACGATCGCGACCTTCTGGCCGACCAGCGCGTTGACTAGCGTCGATTTGCCCGCGTTGGGCGCACCGACGACGGCGACAGTGCCGCAGTACTGGGTCATGCAAGTTTCTCCAGCAATGCTGCCGCTGCCGCGGTTTCGGCTTCCTGCTTCGATGTCCCCGTTGCGGTCGCTTCGCCCGCCGGGCCGATACTGACGGACACGGTGAACTGCGGCGCGTGGTGCGGGCCGGAGCGGTCGGTCAGCGTGTAGACCGGCGCGCGGCGGTTGTGCGCGGCAGCCCATTCCTGGAGCGCCGATTTGGGGTGGCGGGGCGCCTTGGCCTGACCCTCGACCAGCGGCTGCCAGTGTTTGCGGATGAAGGCCTCTGCGGCAGACATGCCATGGTCGAGATACAGCGCGCCGATCAAGGCCTCGGTCACATCGCCCAAGATATTGTCGCTCTCCGCACCGCCATCGTCGCGCGCCTGTTTGCCGAGGCGCAGATGCGGGGCCACGCCGATGGCCCGCGCGACCCCCGCACAGGCAAGGCCGGTGACGATGCTGTTGAACCGCGCCGACATTTTGCCTTCGGGCTCGTCGGGAAAAGCGGTGTAGAGCCAGTGCGCCACCGTGAGCCCGAGCACGCGGTCGCCGAGGAATTCGAGTCGCTGGTAACTGGGCGCGCCATGGCTGCCATGGGTCAGCGCGCGTTCGTAGAGCGACAGGTCGCGCGGGGCCTGGCCGAGCATTTGCGTCAGCCAGTCGGCTAGGCCGCTCAAAACCCCTCCCCGATGCGCCGCCAGCGCGCCGCCGACACCCAGGTCCAGGGCAGCACCCAGTTTGCCGAGCCGTCGGTCGAGAACACCGAAACCCAGGCGCGTCCTTCCAGATTGTCGAGCGGCACGAAGCCGATGCCATTCCCCTCGACGGCCGGGAAACGGCTGTCGGCGCTTTTGTCGCGGTCGTCGCCCATCAGGAACAAATGCCCGGCGGGGACAGTGAACACGCGGGTGTCGTCGGCCTCGCTGCGCGCCACATCGAGGACGTCATAGCTTTTGCCGTTCGGGAGCGTCTCGCGGTAGCGCGGATAGCGGCAGCGCGTTGTGCCGTCCGACCCCGCCTCGCTGAATTCGGGCGCGAAGCACGGACTGTTCGCGGTGACGGGGGCGACGAAATCGTCGACGCGCTGCTTCGGCACCGCCCTGCCGTTCAGGAACAACTGGCCGCCACGCATCTGGACGGTGTCGCCGGGCAGGCCGATGACGCGTTTGATATAATCGACCTTGTTCGCGGGCGGTGCCTTGAACACGACCACATCGCCGCGCGCCGGTAGCGCGCCCATGAAGCGCCCTTCGGGTAGCGGCGGCGAGAAGGGGAAGCTGTAGCGCGAATAGCCGTACGGCCATTTCTGCACGAACAGATAATCGCCGACCATCAGGCGCGGCAGCATGGATTCGCTGGGGATCGAAAAGGTCGCGACGAACAGGCTGCGGATGATCACGACGATCAGCACGAGCTTGACCAGAAACTCGATAAAATCGCGCGTCTCCGATTTCTTCGGTCGCGCTTTCGGCATCGGGATACTATCGCTGGCGGTCATCGCGGCGCGGCATGGAACCCGCCCGCCGCGCCGTCAAGCAAGGGAGCAATCGCGTGGGTGCAGACTGGTCGGCTATCGAGGCGCTGCCGAAGACGCCACTCGTCGGTTTGTTCGGCGAAAAGGGCGACCGGCTGAAGCTGCTCGCGCACGACAGCTGCGGGATGCGGTTCGATTTCGCCAAGACGCATCTGACCGCAGACGCGATTGCCGCATTCGAGGGGCTGGCGCGCGCGCAGGGTTTCGCGGCCAAGCGCGAAGCGCTGTTCGGCGGCGGCATCGTTAACCCGAGCGAGGGCCGCGCTGCCGAGCACACCGCGCAACGCGGCGAAGGCGCGGCGGAGAGCGTCGCGCTCGCCAAGATGCTCCACGACCGGATGCGCGCGCTGATCGATGCCATAGAGGGCGACGCACTGGGACCGGTGCGCCATATCGTCCATATCGGTATCGGCGGATCGGCGCTGGGGCCGGACCTGATCGTCGACGCGCTGTCGTCCGACCGGTTGCGCTACGATGTGGCCATTGTGTCTAATGTCGACGGCATATCGCTCGAAAACGCGCTGGCCGACTTCGATCCGGCAGCGACGCTGATCGTCGTGGCGTCGAAGACCTTCACCACGACGGAGACGATGCTGAACGCCGGAAGCGCGCTCGACTGGCTGGCCGAACATGGCATCGACGATCCCTATTCGCGGGTCATCGCGCTGACCGCCGCACCCGACAAGGCGGTGGAGTGGGGCGTGGACGAGACCCGCGTACTGCCGTTCCCCGAAAGTGTCGGCGGGCGTTATTCCTTGTGGTCGTCGATCGGATTTCCGGCGGCGCTGGCGCTCGGCTGGGACTGCTTTGCCGAATTGCTCGAAGGGGCAGGCGAAATGGACCGCCATTTCCGCCTGACCGCGCCCTCGCAGAACGTGCCGATGCTCGCGGCGTTTGTGGACCTGCTCTATACCCAAACGCGCGGTGTCACGACGCGCGCGGTGTTCGCCTATGACGAGCGGCTGCGGCTGTTGCCGAGCTATCTCCAGCAGCTCGAAATGGAATCGAACGGCAAATCGGTGACGGCGGACGGCGCGCCGCTGGGGCGGCCGAGCGCGGCAATTACCTGGGGCGGAGTCGGCACCGACGCCCAGCACGCGGTGTTCCAGCTCCTGCATCAGGGGACGCATGTCGTGCCGGTGGAGTTTGTCGCGAGTATCGAGGCGGGCGATGCGATGGATCCCGAGCATCACCGGCTGCTGCTGGTCAATGCCTTTGCCCAGGGCGCGGCGCTGATGACCGGGCGCGCCAGCGAGGACGGCAACCGCAACTACCCCGGCGACCGCCCCTCGACGACGATCCTGCTCGACCGCCTCGACGCGCGGACTCTGGGGGCGCTGATCGCCTTTTACGAAGCACGAACCTTCGCGAACGCCGTGCTGCTCGGCATCAATCCGTTCGACCAGTTCGGGGTGGAGCTGGGCAAGGAAATGGCGCGCGGCATCGACGATCCTGCGGCGCGCGCGGGCTTCGATGTGTCGACGCGCATGCTGATCGAGCGCGCGGGGGTGTAACCTTTCGCGTCTGCCGCCCTATATGAGCGGGCGACACACGCGAGCAGGGACTTTCCATGAGCAATTTCGACTATGATCTCTTCGTCATCGGCGCCGGTTCGGGCGGGGTGCGCGCAGCGCGGATTGCGGCGGGGCACGGGGCACGGGTCGCGATTGCCGAGGAGCACCGGGTTGGCGGCACTTGCGTCATTCGCGGCTGCGTCCCCAAAAAGCTGCTCGTTTACGGGGCGCATTTCGCCGAGGATTTGAGCGACGCGCGCCAGTTCGGCTGGGACGTCAAGGAGACCAAATTCGACTGGGTCGTTCTGCGCGACAATGTGCTTGCCGAGGTGGCCCGGCTCGAAGGAATCTATGGCGAGACGCTCGCCAACCACAAGGTCGAGGTGTTCAAGGAACGCGCGGTGCTGACCGGCCCGCAATCGGTCAAACTCGCAAGCGGACGCGAGATTACCGCCAAGACCATCCTGATCGCGACCGGCGGCTGGCCGGTGCGTCCCGAATTCGAAGGGTCCGAACACGGCATCACGTCGAACGACGTGTTTCACCTCGAAACCCTGCCCAAGCGCGTCGTCATCGCGGGCGGCGGTTATATCGCCAATGAGTTCGCCGGGATTTTCCACGGGTTCGGCGCGCATGTGACGATCGTCAATCGCGGCGACCAGATCCTGCGCGGCTATGACGAGCAAATCCGCGACCGGCTGCTCCAGATTTCGATGACCAAGGGGATCGAGTTCCGCTTCAACGCACCGTTCGAGAAGATCACGAAGAATGAGGATGGCACGCTTCATGTCGAGATGAAGGGCTGCGACGCCATCGACGCCGATATCGTGCTGTTCGCGACCGGTCGCGCGCCCAATGTGACTGGTCTCGGCCTCGACGTCGCGGGCGTCGCACTGAACGACAAGGGCGCGATCAACGTCGATGACGACAATAAATCCTCGGTCGACAGCATCTATGCGGTCGGCGACGTCACCGACCGCATCCAGCTGACCCCCGTTGCCATTCGCGAGGGACAGGCGTTCGCCGACACCGTGTTCGGCGGCAAGCCGACCCGCGTCGATTACACCAATGTTCCAAGTGCCGTGTTCAGCCATCCGCCGCTGGCAGGTGTCGGCCTGACCGAAGCGCAGGCGAAGAACAAGCTGGGCACGATCCGCACCTATACCAGCGATTTCCGCGCGATGAAGAATGTGTTGGCGGGGCGTAACGAGCGGGCGCTCTACAAGATGATCGTCGATGCCGCGACCGATGTCGTCGTCGGCCTGCACATGATCGGTCCCGACGCGCCCGAAATCCTGCAAGCCGCAGCCGTCGCGGTGAAGGCCAAGCTGACCAAGGCCGATTTCGACGCCACCGTGGCGCTGCATCCGTCGATGGCCGAGGAACTGGTGCTGTTGAAATGAGATGTAGAGGGTGTATTCTCAACCTATGACGGCCCTAGAACGCCTCGACCCCGCAAAGGCTGACAAGCTCGGCGTCGCCGATTTCGAGCGCCTATACAGCGTCGGCGCGTTTGCTGACTTGGGGCGGATCGAGCTGTTGGACGGGGAGGTCGTCAAGTTGAGCGCTCAGGCACGTCCGCATCTCCGCCTCAAAACCGCAATCTTTCTGTCGCTCCGCGATGCCGTCATCGAACATTTTCCTGCGCTTACTGTCTTCCCGGAAGGCACGGTCGTGCTGAGCGAGTATGACGCGCCTGATCCCGATGTGCTTGTAACTGACGATGCCGAAGGCAGCGGTTTCGTGCGAGGGGCATCGGTTCCGCTCGTCGTCGAAGTTTCCGACACCACATTGCGTGCCGACCTCGGGCGCAAAGCAATCCTTTATGCGAGCGCGGGCATTGCCGAATACTGGGTCGCCGATGTCAACGGGCGCGTACACCAGATGTGGTCGCCATCATCTGAAGGGTATCGCGAGCGGCGAACGATAGTGTTTGGTGAACCGATCAATTCGGTCGAATTGATTGGCGTGAGCGTGGTCGTCACCGCCTGAACTGCACCTTGCACCGCCTCGCAGGTTCGGGCAACTCCCTCATCATAGGGAGAATTCCATATGATCCACCGCCACTTGATCGCGCTGCTTCTGGCCGCCACGAGCACTGCCGCGCTTGCCGAAACCGAACGTTTTGCGGTGTTTCGCAAAGATGTGAACATCGGCCGCGTCGTCGTCGATACCAGCGGCGATGCCGCAAAGATCGAATATGACGTCAAGGATAACGGGCGCGGGCCGACGGTAGCGGAGGCACTGACGCTCGATGCGGGCGGCTTGCCGTCGAGCTGGAAAATCACCGGTACGCAGACCTTTGGCGGCAAGATCGACGAAAGCTTCGGACGCGCGGGTACGACCTCGACATGGCGCGATGCGGCGGGGCCGGGGACCGCCAAGGGCCCAGCCAAGCTCTATATCGCACAAAGTGCCAGCCCTTATGCCTTGCAAATCTATGCCCGCGCGATCCTGAAAGCGGGCGGCACGCTGACCGTGCTCCCGGCGGGGACGCTGTCCATGACCAAGCGCGAGACGATGGTACTCAAGGGGCCATCGGGCGATATGCCGGTCACGCGGTATGAATTGGCGGGCCTCGACCTGACGCCGGTCACTATGTTGCTCGACGCGACCAACCGCCTGATCGCGCTGCCGTCGGCGGGCGGGGGTGTCACGCGTGCGGGATTTGAAAGCGAAAACCCGCGCCTGCGCGAACTGGCCGCCAAATGGCAAGGCGAGCGGCTCGCGACGATCCAGCGCGAGACAGCGAAACATTATCCGGGACCAGTGCGGATCACCAATGTCCGGCTGTTCGATCCGGCAACGGCAATGCTGACGGGTCCAATGTCGGTTGTCGTCAACGGGCGCGAGATTGCCGGGGTGCAACCCAATGATAGCCCCGTTACGTCGGGCGAAACCGTCATCGACGGCGCCGGCGGGACACTGGTTCCCGGCATGACAGAGATGCACGCGCATTTGTCGGGTGATAGCGCACTGCTCAACCTGCTCGCGGGCGTCACGACGGTGCGCGACATGGGTAACAGCAATATGGTGCTCGACGCGCTCGACCGGCGGATTGAAAGCGGCGAGGTGGCAGGGCCGCGTATCATGCGAACCGGTTTCATCGAGGGGAAATCACCGTTTAATTCGTCGAACGGCTTTGTCGTGGACAGCGAGGCGCGCGCGATCGAAGCCGTGCGCTGGTATGCGGCGCGTGGCTATATCGCGATCAAGATCTACAACAGCATCACGCCCACCTGGGTGCCAGCTATGGTTCGCGAAGCCCATGCGCTGGGTATGAAGGTGATGGGCCATGTGCCCGCCTTCACGAATGCCGATGCGATGATGGCGGCGGGCTATGACGAACTTACCCACATCAACCAGCTGTCGCTGGGCTGGATCATCAAGCCGGGCGAGGACACGCGCACGTTGTTCCGTCTGACTGCGCTCGGGCGGTTGCCGATGCTCGATCTCGACTCAGCGGCGGTGCAGTCGACGCTCGACACGATGAAGGCAAAGGGGATCGCGCTCGACGCGACGCTGGGTATTCACGAGAACTTGCTGCTCAACCGCGATGGCACGGTTGCGCCCGGGTCGGTCGATTATGTTGCCCATATGCCCATCGGCGTGCAGCGCGACCTGAAACAGGCGTGGAGCAACCCGGACACATTCGGTGGCGATGCCAATGCGCGCGCGGCCTATGCCAAGCTGATCGAGATTGCGCGCCGGGCGACAGCCAAAGGGATATTCCTTGTGCCCGGCACCGATACCGGCGGCTCGTTCACTTTCCACCGCGAGCTGGAGATCATGACGCAATTGGGGATGACTCCGGGGCAGGTGCTGGCGCGGGCGACTGGCGGCATGGCAAAATATCTGGGGACCGACCAGCGTCTGGGCAGCATATCGCGGGGCAAGCTCGCCGATTTCTTTCTTGTTCCCGGCGACCCGACCAAAGACATGAAATCGATCAAGACAATCAGTTTGGTGGCGAAGGACGGCGTGTTTTATTTTCCCGCCGAAATCTATCCACGCTTTGGCATCACGCCGTTCACAGCGTCGCCCAAAGTAACGGCACCCGACCCGAGCAATAAGGGAACGCTGACCGTGTCACGCGACGATGCCGCAGTGCGGCAGGGGTATTCTTCGATGCTGGAGGGCGAAGTCCACCGCCACTAACTTGCCTCGACCCGCGCGTCCGGTCACATTGATCGGTAGCGAATCAAAACGGACGGAGAGCGGTGATGGCGGGAACAGTGCTCGTATCGGGCGGCAGCGGCTATATCGCGGGCTATGTCATCCGCCAGCTGGTGGGGGAGGGTTGGACCGTCCGCACCACCGTCCGCAATCTGGCGCGCGAGGCCGAAGTGCGGCGGGTGCTCGCGGTCGATAACGCCAAGCTGTCGTTCTTCGGTGCCGATCTGGAGAGCGATGCAGGCTGGGCCGAGGCAATGGCAGGATGCAGCCATGTCGCGCATGTTGCCTCGCCGTTTCCGGCAACCGCCCCGAAGCACGATGACGAATTGATCGTTCCGGCGCGCGACGGCGCGCTGCGGGCGTTGCGTGCCGCCAAGGCAGCGGGGGTGCGCCGCTTCGTCATGACATCGTCGACGGCCGCGATCGGCTATGGGCATGCCGGTGTCGAACGACCATATACCGAGGCCGAATGGACCAACGTCCATGGCCCGAACCTCTCGGCGTATGTGAAATCGAAGACGATTGCCGAGCGCGCTGCACGCGACTGGGTGGCGCGCGAGGGTGGTGGCATCGAGTTCTGCACGGTCAACCCCAGCCTCGTCCTCGGCCCGGTGCTCAGCGCGGACATGTCGACGTCGGTCGAGGCGGTGAAGAAACTGCTCGACGGCAGCGTGCCGGGACTGCCCAACCTGTCGTTCCCCGCCGTCGATGTGCGCGACATTGCCGATTTGCACGTGCGTGCGCTGAATGCACCTAACATGGCGGGTGAACGCTTCATCGGATCTGGGCCGACGGCGACAATGGCTGACATGGCAGTTATTCTGAAGCGCCGGTTAGGAACCGAGGCGCGTCGCGTACCGACCATCAAATTGCCCGACTTTCTCGTGAGGATCGCCGCAATGTTCGATCCTGTCATGCGCCAGGTCACAGGCGAATTAAGCAAGCCCAAGACAATGGACGCGAGCCACGCGCGCGACAAACTCGGCTGGAAGACCCGGCCTATCGAGGAAAGCGTGGTCGATACGGCGCGCAGCCTGATCGACCTCGGTATCGTGAAAGTCTGACCTCTATGCCCGAAGCCGTCATCGTCTCGACCGCCCGCACCCCCATTGGCAAGGCGTACAAGGGGTCGCTGATCGACACCAACGGATCGACGCTCGCCGCGCACGTTATCCGTGCCGCTGCCGAACGCGCGCGCGTGACGCTCGACGAAATCGACGATGTGATGCTGGGATCGGCCCATCCAGAGGGCGCGACCGGCAATAATGTCGCGCGGGTTGCCGCCATCGAGGCAGGGTGTCCGGTGACGGTGCCGGGCATGACGCTCGACCGGAAATGCTCGTCGGGGTTGCAGACGATTGCGCTTGCCGCGCAACGCATCCTGTCAGGCGAAGAGGGCATCTACGTCGCGGGCGGGCTCGATTGCGTGTCGCTGGTCCTGCCGAACAAGAATTTGAAGCATTACTATTCGCCCTGGGTCGAAGCGAACCGGCCCGACCTGATGTTGCCGATGATCCCGACGGCAGAGAATGTCGCCGGACGCTATGGCATCTCCCGCGAGCAGCAGGACGCCTATGGCGCGCAATCGCAGCAGCGCGTCGTCGCGGCGTGGGAGGCGGGGCGGTTGGCCGACGAGATCGTCCCGATCACCGTGACCCGCAAGCAGCGCGACAAGGACGGCAATGTCACCGGCGAGCAACAGGTGATGCTCGACCGCGACGAGGGCATGCGCGGCGGGACGACCGCCGAAGGGCTGGCGGGCCTGAAGACTGTGGTCGAGGGCGGCACGGTCACGGCCGGGAACGCCAGCCAGTTATCGGACGGCGCGAGCGTCTGCGTCGTGATGTCCGACACCGAGGCGGCACGGCGCGGGCTGACGCCGCTCGGCATATTCGGGGGCTTTGCCGTCGCGGGGTGCGAGCCCGACGAAATGGGGATCGGGCCGGTGTTTGCCGTGCCAAAACTGCTCGCGCGGCACGGGCTGAGTGTCGATGACATCGACCTGTGGGAACTGAACGAGGCGTTTGCGGTGCAGGTGCTCTATTGCCGCGACCGGCTGGGCATCGACAATGACAAGCTCAATGTCGATGGCGGCGCAATTGCTATCGGTCATCCGTTCGGGATGAGCGGTTCGCGGCTGACCGGCCACGCGCTGATCGAGGGCAAACGGCGTGGCGCAAAACGCGTCGTCGTCACCATGTGCGTCGGCGGCGGCATGGGCGCGGCGGGCCTGTTCGAAATCGTCTGAAGCGACCTAGCCGCGCGATGAACGGAATGTAGTTTCCGGTTCATGCAACCTTGGCGCCCGCCCACCGGTTTGGCTCCTGTCTAAAGGAGACGAATCATGAAGAAGTTCATTCTGGCGATTGCGATGGGTGCTTCGGCGCTGACCGCTGTGCCCGCGACGGCGCAGAGCCGCGGCGAAATCAACCGCGAATACAACCGCGACGTGCGCGATGCCCGTCAGGACTACCGCCGCGACACGCGCGACGAACGCCGCGATTTCAAACAGGCCCGTCAGGAGGCCCGTCGTGACGCGTGGCGCGACTATCGCCGCTACGACTATAACCGTCCGGGTCCGCAGGGCCGCTATTACGCCGACAATTATTACCGTGACGGGCGCTACTATCGCCCCGTGCGCCTGACGCGGAACGACCGCATCTATCGCGGCAACGACAACCGTTACTATTGCCGCCGTTCGGACGGGACCACGGGTCTCATCATCGGCGGGATTGCAGGCGGCCTGATCGGCAACCGCATCGACCGTGGTGGTTCGGGCATCCTCGGGACCATCCTTGGTGCGGGCGCGGGTGCTGCCATCGGCAGCTCGATCGACCGCGGTCAGGTGGTCTGCCGCTAGACTAAAAGGGGTTTGGCACCGGTGGCCGGGTCGCATACGCCGCCGGTGCCGCCCCTGATATGGTGCCGAATACGCAACACCTGTTGCCCGGATAAGGGGTGCCCGCAGCGTCGGGCATCCCCATTTGGGGTATGCGGCGAATTTATTGCCCGCGCGTCGTTCTTATCGGACGGGCTATAGGCGGCGGGCCAATTCGCGTTATAGCATTGCCCAGTACCCCTCGGGAAAGGTGCCCATTATGCGGACGTCGAGCATTACGAAAATTCTGGTCGGTGGCGCTGTTGTCGTCGCAACCTGTGCGATTGCGGCGAAGCCCGCCGACGTGATTGCCGCACGGCAAGCCAACTACAAGCAGATCGGCAAGGCCATGAAGGGCATCGGCGACGAGCTGAGAAAGCCCGAACCCTCGGTCCCGGTGATCCAGGCGAGCGCCAAGACCATCGTTGGTCTCGCGCCGCACGTCCTGAAATGGTTTCCGAAAGGAACTGGCCCGGAGGCGGGCGTGAAAACCGGGGCGTTGCCAGCGGTCTGGGAGAAATGGCCCGATTTCAAGATTGCGGCCGTAAAGATGTTTGCCGCCAGCAAGGCGCTCGACGCCGCTGCCGCGACCGGCGATCTCGCCAAAATCAAGCCTGCCGTCGGTGCCCTTGGCGGCACCTGCAAGGGCTGTCACGAGACATTCCGCGCCAAGGACAGCTGATGGCGGAGCCGTCGGGGATCGTGGCGGAACCGACCGCCGGAACGGCGCGCATCAAGCTGTGGGATGTGCCGGTTCGCTCGATCCACTGGGCCATCGTGCTGTTGATGCCCGCGCTGTGGTGGACCGGCGAAGAGGGCGACCTGACCCTTCACAAGCAGCTTGGCTATGTCATGCTGATGCTGGTCGCGTTCCGGTTGTTCTGGGGCTTTTTCGGTAGTTCGACCGCGCGCTTTTCGTCGTTCCTGAAGGGGCCGCGTGCCATCGTCGCCTATGCGTCGGGCCTGTTCGGCGAAGAGTCCGCGACTGTCGTCGGACATAACCCCATCGGCGGGTGGAGTGCGGCGCTGCTGCTCGGGCTGCTCGCCGCTCAGGTCGCCATCGGCCTGTTTGCGCAAGACGTCGACGGGATCGAATCGGGACCGCTGTCCTATCTGGTGTCCTATGACACCGCCGATGCGGCGCGCGGCTGGCACCATTTGCTCTTCAACATCCTGCTCGGCTTCATCGCACTGCATGTCGCGGCGATCCTGTTCTACCTGTTCGTCAAGCGTGACAATCTGGTCGGGCCGATGGTCACGGGGTCGAAGCAGGTGACGTCGGCTGTCGAGCAGCCACGCTTTGCGCCGCTGTGGCGTGCCGCGGTCGGGGTCGTGCTCAGCATGGCGCTGGGATGGTGGATTTCGGCGGGCATCCCCCACTAAAAGCGTGCGGGCGCGAGCGTTTTCAAGGAGACAATCTGTGGCCGACCGTCGTGAACCCCTGACCGCCCAAGACTTCCCGCGCGAAGTGCTCACCCTGTTCGACAAATATGTCCATGGCGGCCTGTCGCGACGCGGCTTCCTCGATCAGTGCGCGGCGCATGTCGGCACAATGGCGGCGGCATCGGGTATCCTCGCCGCGCTCGCGCCCGATTTTGCCAGCGCGCAGGTCGTGCCGCTCGATGACAAGCGCATCGGCACATCGAAAGTCGAGATCGCTTCGGCCAAGGGATCGGGTTCGATTTCGGCCTATGTCGCTAAACCGGCCAAATCCAGGGGACGCAAGCCCGTGGTGCTCGTCGTCCACGAGAACCGGGGCCTGAACCCGCATATCGAGGACATCGCGCGGCGGCTCGCGGTCGACGGCTTTATCGCAATCGCGCCCGATGCGCTGACCAAGCTCGGCGGCTATCCCGGCGACGAGGACAAGGCCCGCGCGCTGTTCGGCCAGCTCGATCAAGCGAAGATCCGGGAGGATTTCCTTGCCGCCGCCGCCTACGCACTTGCGCTGCCCGGCGGGAACGGGAAGCTCGGCGCGGTCGGTTTTTGCTACGGCGGCGGCGTGGTGAACATGCTCGCGACCAAATTGCCCGCCTTGCGCGCGGGCGTCCCCTTTTACGGCGCGCCGGCACCGCTTGACGGCGTCCCGGCGATCAAGGCGGAGCTGCTCATCCAGATGGCGGGCAATGATACACGGATCAACGGTCTGTGGCCGACGTACGAAACTGCGCTGAAAGCGGCCGGGGTCAAGTATCAGGCGCACATCTACCCGGGCGTCGAGCACGGGTTCAACAACAACACGACGCCGCGTTTCGACAAGGACGCGGCGGCGCTGGCCTGGGCGCGGACGCTGGCCTTGTTCAAACGGACGCTGGTCTGAACTCTGGCTGGGTAAATGGTGCCGGCTGCAGGGATCGAACCCGCGGCCCCCTGATTACAAATCAGGTGCTCTACCATCTGAGCTAAGCCGGCGTCTTGGAGGCCTGATCGAACCGCCCGCAAGCGGGCTACGATCTGGCGCGAGCGTTCCCATAACGTCAGCGGATGCCGAACGTCCAGCCTTCGGTGTGACGCACGGCGTCGAGTCCTTGCGGCTGCCACAGTCCTGCTTCATCCGCGACCGTCCGGAGCCACGCCGCCGCGATCAGCGCATCGGTGGCGTGATCGGTATAGCGGGGCAGGGGCGCATGCGGTTCGCTGCCGAGTGCTGCCAGTGCAGTATCGAGCGTCGCGGCATCGCGGATCTTGCTCCGCCCTTTGGCAATCCCCGCGGCGCGCGCGGCCAGCGTTGTATAGATCTCGACGACCACCGGACCGCTCTCGGGCCGCGGATCGACCGGCCAGAGCGGCAGATACCCGTCGAGCCGGTGGAGCATCCGCATCCCCGTCAGGCTCGATTTGCCCACCTGCGCCGCACCGACCAGGTTGAAATTGCTGTAGGGACTGAGCCCCTGTTCGCGCTGCCCCTGTTCGGTAACGCGCAGCCGCCCGCGCCCGATGCCGAAACGGTCGCCGGTGCGGTTGCCGTGGCGGCGGAAATGGCGGCTGGCCTCGGGGTGGTCGACGAAGCTTGACGCCGCCAGATGCGGGTCGTCGGCACAGATGTCCTCGACAAGCGCCCAGAGCGCGCGGGCGTCGGCAGGGCTGTCGGCCCAGCTGGGAAAGAACGCCCCGCAATCGGCGAACGCGAATGAGGTGCTCAGGTCAAGTCCGACCAGCGTATCGGCGGGAAGCTCGTTCAGCAGCCAGTCGAGGACGTCCTGCCGCGACCACACATGCCCGGGACGCACGAGCACCGGCGCGCCGCTCCCCGCCCCGCAAATCGCCACCGCAATCCCCGACTGACGGGGTCCGACCGCGCCGGACCAGTCGACGGCGGCGAAGTGGGCGAAGCGCGCGCTCACCCTTTCTTGCGCGGTCGCGGCTTCGGTCGGCTACGCGCCCAGGCGTGCGCGGCCTCGATCATCGCGAACACCCGTTCGGGATCGGGTGTGTCGAACCGCACCAGCACCCCCGGCCAGCCGACATAGTGCGGCGCCTGCCAATAGGTGTCGGGGTCGGTTTCCTTGAGCATTTCGACGGTGTCGAGGTCGATCATTAGCACGAACGACCCTGCCTCGCGCCCGACGCCGACGATGGCGCGGCCGTTGGTTTTGACCGAAGGGGTGCCGTAATGGTTTTCGAGCACCGTGTCGGGCAGCGTCAGGCCGAAGGCGATGATATCGTCATAGGTCATCCGCGCTCGCTCCGCAGCTTGTTCCAATGCGCGATCCGCTCCGCGACTTTTGCTTCGAACCCGCGCTCCACCGGCGCGTAAAACGTTGCGGGAGTCATTTCATCCGGCCAGTAATTCGCGCCCGAAAACCCCTCGTCAGTGTCATGGTCGTACGCATAGTCCTTGCCGTATCCGAGCGTCTTCATCAGCTTCGTCGGGGCGTTGACGATGTTCATCGGTGGCATCAGCGATCCGGTGTCGCGTGCCGCTTTCCACGCCGATTTCTGCGCGGTGTACGCCGCGTTCGATTTGGGCGCGGTCGCCAGATACAGGCAGGCCTGAACGATCGCGAGTTCGCCCTCGGGCGAGCCGAGGAACTCATAGGCGTCCTTTGCCGCAAGGCACTGCACCAGCGCCTGCGGATCGGCGAGGCCCACATCCTCGCTGGCGAACCGCACAAGGCGACGGAGCACGTAGAGCGGCTCCTCGCCCGCGACGAGCATCCGCGCCAGCCAGTAAAGCGCGGCCTGCGGGTCAGATCCGCGCAGGCTTTTGTGCAGCGCGCTGATCAGATTGTAATGCCCCTCGCGGTCCTTGTCATAGACCGGCATCCGCCGGTGGAGCAGCGCGGCCAGCGCCTGCGGGTCGAGCGGCTCGGCGATCTCGACCGAAAACAAGGTCTCGGCCTGATTGAGCAAAAACCGCCCGTCGCCATCCGCACTGGCGATCAGGGCATCGCGGGCGTCGGGCCTCAACGGCAGCGCACGCCCCTCGGTGGCCTCGGCACGCGTCAACAACTCACCGAGCGCCGCCGCATCGAGCCGGTGGAGCACCAGCACCTGCGCGCGGCTGAGCAGTGCGGCGTTGAGTTCGAAGCTCGGATTCTCGGTCGTCGCCCCGACGAGCGTGATCGTGCCGTCCTCGACAAAGGGCAAAAACCCGTCCTGCTGCGCGCGGTTGAACCGGTGGATTTCGTCCACGAACAACAGGGTGCGCTGCCCGAGCGTCGCCGCATCGCGCGCGGCGGCGAACACGCGCTTCAGGTCGGCAACACCCGAAAACACGGCGGAAATACTCTCGAACCGCAACCCCACCGCATCGGCCAGCAACCGCGCAATCGTCGTCTTCCCCGTCCCCGGCGGCCCCCACAGGATCATCGACGCCAACTTCCCCGCCGCGACCATTCGCCCGATGGCCCCGTCGGGACCGGTCAGATGGTCCTGCCCGACAACCTCGGCGAGCGAGATGGGGCGCAACCGGTCGGCGAGGGGCGGGGGCGAAGCGGGGGCGGCAAACAGGTCGGGCATCGCGGCCTTAGATAGGGTCTAACGACAAAATTTGCACGGGCGCTCTTGACACGTTCAAGATATATCTTAGATAGGACATGTGATAACGAAAGGATTAAAGATGTTTCACATGCATGGAAAGCGCGGTGGCTGCGGCCCGCGCGGGTATATGGCGGTCTGGGGACCGGCGGGGCGCGGGGGTGGCTTCATGATGGGCCATGGTCGCGGGCTGCGCGGCGGTGGCCGTGACGGTAACGGCGGCGGGCGGCGCGGGCGGATGTTCGATGGCGGCGAGCTGAAGCTCGTGCTGCTCGGCCTGATCGGCGAGGCGCCGCGTCACGGCTACGACTTGATCCGCGAGATCGAGGAACGCACTGGCGGAGCTTATGCGCCCAGCCCCGGCGTCATCTACCCGACGCTGACGCTGCTCGACGACATGGGCCTGATCGAGGGCGTCGCCGACGGCACCAAGAAGCAGTTCGCGATTACCGAGGCGGGCCGCGCCGAACTGGATGCCAAGGCGGCGGAGCTCAAGGCCCTGATGGACCGCCTCGCCGAACTCGGTGCACAGCGCGCCAAGACCGACACCGGTCCGGTCAGCCGCGCGATGGGCAACCTTCGCGCCGTGCTCGCCAACCGCGTGACCGCCGACGGCGTGACGCCCGAAACGCTGCACGACATCGCGGCGCTGCTCGACGAGGTCGCGCAAAAAGTCGAACGGCTCTAACGACAGGACTCTGGCGATGCGGCTGACCAGGCTCGAACTGTTGCGACGTCGGGTCGGCCTCTCCCCGGCAAAGGAAACTACCGATAATGACCTACTCAAGCACGGCCATGGTGCCGACCAAAAGCGGCAGCCGCTACCTCCAGCAGCTGTGCAAGCACTGGGCGCATAACATGGCCGTCGAATTCACGCCCGAACGCGGGACGGTAGTCTTCCCGCGCGACGCGCGCGGGGCCGACTGGCCCGCCGACGGGCTGGTGACGATGATCGCGCATCCCGACACGCTCGAATGCCGCATCGACGCCAGCGTCGAGGGGCAGCGCGACGGGTTGAAGGGCGCACTCGCCCGCCATCTCGACCGCTTCGCCTTTCGCGAGGCGCCGCTGACCTTCGACTGGGTGGACGCGGCCTAACGCGTCAGAACGCCCGATTGAGCGCGAACTCCGCGTCCAGCCGCTGCGTCCGGTTGCGCGCCACGGTGGAGAAATTCCATTCGTAGCTCGCGCGGATCGCGGGTGCGAAGCCGAAGAAACGGAAGCGGCGGAACGTGACCGCAAAGCCGGGGCGCACTAGCCAGTCGTTGCGCCGCGCGGTCGCCCCGGGCAGCGCGGCATCGGCCTCGAGGTGCTGGACGGCGAGCGAGGCGGCCAGCGTCGTGCGACCGAATTCCTGCCAGCCGGTCAGGCCGATCCCTTCGAGCGTGTTGGCATAGCCGGGAATACGCGCCGACTGGCGCTGCGCGACGGCGGCGACGCGCCCGCCCGACCGCGCGGTAAACGCATGTTCGTAGATCGCGCTGGTCGTATAGATCTGGCCGTTGCGGTCGGTGTTGGTGTCATAGCGCACATTGCCGAAATTGATCTCGACCTCCATCTGGTCGCGATGCCCCAGGTTTTGCAGCCAGTTGACCGCAAAGGTGCTGGTCGTCGATGTCAGCCGGTCGCCATAAACGCGGAAAATCTGCCCGAACGTCGCTTTCACCCGGTCGCGCGGATGCTGGGTGACGGTGCCGAATTCGGCGATCAGGATGTGGTCGTTGAACCGCCCCTGGCGAAAGATATTGTCGTGGAGCGTAAACCGCCCCGACAGCAGCGTACTGTCCGAAATCGGCGTATTGCCGTACAGCTGGCTGCTGACCCGCACACCGTTGCCCGACCGGTCGTCGGCCCCGTCGGTCAGCGAATAGGGCGAAATGCTGTTGTTGATGAGGGTCGCGACGCTCGGCCGGTGGATGTTGCTGCTCGGCGCAAAGGCGACCTCGATGCTGCCGCCGACCGGGCGCACCGCCAGCAGGTCGCGATTGTAATTGTCGATAAAGGGCTGAAGCTCGGCAGGCAGCCCCTTGGCCTGCGCCTGCCGCAATTCGCGGCGACCCGAGGGTTCGCGGCCCATGAGCGCAAAGGCACGCGCGAGCTGGATACGTGCAATTTTCCAATGCGGCTTTTCATCGAGGGCGGCGCGTAACAGGACGGCGGCGGCAATGAACTTGCGCCGTTCGAGCAGCAGCATCGCGTGGCGGTAGCGTGCCTCGCAGCGGACATCGATGTCGGGGTCGCGCGCCAGTTGCTTGAGCAGATCGATTGCCTTGCCGCCCGCGCCGGTCGCCAGCGCGGCGTCCACCTCGGCAAAGGGCGTCTTTGCGTCCTGCGCACGTGCAGCCGTGCCCAGCGCGGCACCGCACGCCAGCGACACAGCCATCAATATGTGCGACCCCCGCCTCATTCTTCGACCCTGCAATTCAATCCCTCACCGACGCGCTGTCGCGCCCCGGCCAAAACCGCTTCCTGCCTGTAGTGCGATCGACGGTAGCCGATGAATTCGGTCTGAATATCCGGATCGCGAGTCGCCTGCGTAAACGACGTGCCGACGCTTGCCAAGCGTCCGGCCGGGTCGACCGGAGCTGAACAGCCCTGCGGTCGACGCGCGTATCGCGCTGGCGGTAATCGGTCGCCGACGCCCCCGCCCGCCGGATTGCAATTGCATCGGAACCGCGCAGGCGCATGGTGTGCCCGACCGGCCAGTGCCGACGATCCGGGAGAGGGTGATGAACGCGTTTGTGACCGCCGAATGCGGTATCCGCCAGCTGCATGCGCGATTTTCGGATGCCGTGTGGCGGCAGGATGCCAATGATTTTGCCGCTTGCTTTGCCACCGACGGCGAATGGAAGATCGCAGGCATGCACATGCACGGCCGCGCCGAAATCGGCGACGCGTGTACGCGGCTGCTCGGGCGCTGCTCGCACATCCATTTGCTAGTCGGCCTACCGATTATCGAGGTCGACGGGGCGACCGCGATCGGTCGCCTCAGCATGACCGAGTTCGCGCGGATGCACGACGGCAGCACCGCAATGACCATCGGCTGGTACCACGACCGCTATGTCGAACAGGACGGACGCTGGCGTTTCGCCCACCGCCACTGGAGCATGAAATATCGCGGCGCTCCCGACCTGACCGGCGGATTCGTCGATACGCCGGATTACGGGTCGTTTCCGGGGATGCCGGGGGCCGAAGAGCCGACGTACGTTCGACCGGCCTGAGAACGCTCTTCTTCGAGCGCCAGCGAGAAGCCCCGCCGAGCGGTAGCGAGGTGCCTGTCGCACTTCTCGCTGACGCTCGAAGGAGCACCTCGCTGGCGCTCGGCGAGGTAGGTTGCATCCTACACCCGCATCCAACAGTCGCCCCGGCGATGCTTTGGCGACGGGGGTTGATCGCTGGGCTGCGAGCGGGACATTCCCGATACCTGTTTTGCCGGAGTGGATATGAGCTGCAAGCCGACGGTGACGCCGTCCATCGACCAGATCGACATCCCCGCGCTGCGTGCGAAATACGCCGCAGAAAAGGCGCGGCGGCTGCGTCGCGAGGGGCAGTCGCAATATGTCCGGCCTTCGGGCGACATCGCGCCCGATTTCGCAACCGACCCGCACAAGCCCGTCGCCCCGCGCGCGGCGCTCGACGAAGTCCTCGACGTGCTCGTCATCGGTGCGGGCTGGGGCGGGATCAAGGCGAGCTATTACCTCGCCAAAGAAGGCGTCACCAACTTTCGCAACATCGACACCGCGGGCGACTTCGGCGGCGTCTGGTACTGGAACCAATACCCCGGCGTACAGTGCGACAACGACGCCTATTGCTACCTGCCTTTGCTCGAAGAAATGGGCTTCATGCCGTCGAAGAAGTTCTCCGACGGTGCCGAGATACAGGCTTATGCCAAGTCGATTGCCGAGCGGTTCGGGTTCGCCGACAAAGGACTGTTCCACACGCAGGTGACCAGCGTGAAATGGGACGATAGGATCCAGCGCTGGCAGGTCGGCACCAGTCGCGGCGACAACATCCGCGCGCGCTTCGTCATCGTCGCGTCGGGCGTGCTCAACATGCCCAAGCTGCCCTCGGTCAAGGGTATCGAGAAGTTCCGGGGCAAGGTGTTCCACACCTCGCGCTGGGACTATGGCTATACCGGCGGCGCGTACGGCAATCCGGTGCTCGACAAGCTCGGCGACAAGCGCGTGGCCATCGTCGGCACGGGGGCCACCGCGATCCAGACGGTGCCACCGCTCGGCCAATATGCCAAACAATTATATGTGATCCAGCGCACGCCCTCGACCATCGACGAGCGGCCCAATCCGCCGACCGATCCCGACTGGGCGGCGTCGCTGCAACCCGGCTGGCAGAAGGAACGACAGGCCAATTTCCATCGCGGCGCGCAGGAGGTTTACCAACCCGGCGAGCAGGATTTGATCTGCGACATCTGGACCGAGATCAACCGCAACCTGTCGGCCGAAATCGGCGCGATGGGCGTCGATGTGTCGATGGAAGACTATATGGCCAAGCGCGAGGAGATGGACTTCCGCGTGATGGAGCGGTTGCGCGCACGCTGTGCGGCGCTGGTCGACGATCCCGCGACGGCCGAGGCGCTCAAGCCGTACTACAACCATATGTGCAAGCGCCCGCTGTCGAGCGACGCGTTCTACCCGACGTTCAACCGCCCCAATGTCACCCTGATCGACGTGTCGGACGAGCAGGGTTTGCAGGAAATGACCGAAACCGGCTTCATCGCGGGCGGTGTGGAATATCCCATCGACTGCATGATCTTCGCCAGCGGCTTCGAAGTGACATCGGACCTCGAACGGCGCTGGAGCATCGGCACGTTCGAGGGGCGCGACGGGGTCTCGATCTACGACCACTGGCGCGATGGTCCCGCGACCCTGCACGGGATCACCACCCATGGTTTCCCGAACATGGGCTTCATCGGCTACATCCAGGGCGGCATCAATTCGTCGGTGACCGAACATTTCGGGCGGCAGGGCGCGCATATGGCGTGGATCATCGGCGAGGCGCTGAAGCGCGGCGTCGCCGTCGTCGAGCCGAGCCGCGAGGCGATGGATGCGTATGTAAAGACCTATAACGAGATCAAGCCCGACTTCTCCGCGATGCAGGCGCTGTGCCCGCCGGGATATTTCAACAATGAGGGCGCGGCGAACAACAAATGGGCGCTGTTCCCCGGCTGGGGATACGGCTGGGACCATTTCGAAGGGATGCTCGCCGACTGGCGCGCAGCGGGCGACATGGCGGGGATGGATCTCCGCTCATGACCGTCACCGCCAAAACGCTCGATGACGAGGTTGCGGTCACTTACGGGACCGAGGCGTTCCTGTCGGCGGACTATGCGCGCGCCGAAAAGGAAAAACTCTGGCCGCGCGTCTGGCAACAGGCAGGGCGGGTGGAGGACATCCCCAATGTCGGCGACTATTTCACCTATGACATCTGCGACGACAGCCTGATCATCCTTCGGGTGAAGGAAGGCGAAGGCAAGGACTGCTTCCGCGCGCTTTACAACGTCTGCGCGCATCGCGGCCGCACGCTGATCGACGTGCCGGAGGGCAGCAATGGCGTGCGCGGCAACACCCGGCGCGGCTTCACCTGCGCCTTCCACGGCTGGAGCTACGATCTGGAGGGCAAGAACACCTTCATCCTCCATGATTTCGACTGGCACGGCGCACTGAATGCCGATTGCACTTCGCTGACCCGGTGTCGCCTCGATCTGTGGGGCGGGTTTATCTACATCGACCAGCGCGAGGAAGAGGCGGAAAGCCTGAAGGAGTTCCTCGGCCGCGCGGGCGACATCCTCGACCATTTCCAGATCGACAAGATGCGCTGGAAATGGCGGCAGTACTGCATCTACCCGGCCAACTGGAAGACCGCGATCGAGGCTTTCATGGAGCCGTACCATACCACGACGACGCACAACCAGCTGACGGCTTACGCCGAATTCTACGCCTACTCGAAGCAGTACGGGCTGCATTCGGTCTCGGGCTTCGATCAGGTCGCCTCTGCCGAGGCAACGACCGAAGGTGGCGGCGTGAGCCGCGCAGGCAAAGGGGGCGACCCGCGCGTTTCGACCTATGAACTCGCCTACGAAAACTATTCGACGATCAACAACGCGGCGTCGACCGACACGCTGATCGAAGCCGCCCGCCGCCTGAAGGACGAACTCCCCGAAGGCACGCCGGTGGGCGAGGTGATGGCGCACTGGATGAAAAGCGCGAAGGCCGACGATGCCGCGCGCGGTGTGGTCTGGCCCGACGTGCCGCCCGAGGTGATGAAGGAGTCCGGCCTTGCCTGGACGATCTTCCCCAACACCAACATCCTCCACGGCGTGACCTTTGTGCTCGCGTACCGCGCGCGGCCCTATGGCGACGATCCCGACATGTGCCTGTTCGAGGCCTATGCTCTGGAGCGGTACCCCGAAGGCGAGGAGCCGCAGACCGACTGGGTCAAAGCCGACCCGCTGACCGAGCAGGACAAATGGGGGATCGTGCTCAGTCAGGACTTCAACAACATGAAGTGGGTGCACAAGGGTATGAAAAACCGCGGCTTCAAAGGCGCGCTGCCCAACCCGCACCAGGAACAGAAGATCATCAACGCACACCGCAACCTCGCCCAATTCATGGGGCGGGGCGAACCGAGGCTATTGAAATGAGCTACGACGATCCCAAACCCGCCCAGCCGGTGTCGCTCCTTCCGGGGCAAGCCGCGCCCAAGAACACGGCAACCTCCGAGCTGAAGACCAAGGCAGGCGGTGTGCCCGTCTACAAGCGCATTCTCGACCTGTTCGAGGCGGAGGGGATCAAGACGCTGTTCGGCATCCCCGACCCCAATTTCGTGCATCTGTGTTTGGAGGCCGAGGCGCGGGGTTGGACCGTCGTGTCGCCGCACCACGAGGCCGCAGCCGGGTTCATGGCCGAGGCCGCTTCGCGCATTACCGGGAAACCGGCGCTGTGCTTCGGCACGCTCGGGCCGGGGCTGGCGAACATGATGCCCGCGATCCAGTGCTGCAAAGTCGAGAATTCGCCGGTCATCTTCCTCGGCGGCCAGCGTGCGCGCGTCACCGAGCGCCGCGTCCGGCGCGGGCGCATCCAGTTCGTCCGGCAGGAGCCGATGATCGAGGATTCGGTGAAGTATTCGGGCAGCATCGAATATGCCGACCAGACCGACGAGGTGATCCGCGAGGCGATCCGCGTCGCTATGTCGGGGACGCCGGGGCCGAGCTATGTCGAATATCCCTCGCACATCATTCTCGAAGAACTCGACGCGCCGGAAATCCTGCCGCCGCACCGTTATCGCCTGACCAATCAGGGCGCCGATGGCGACCGCATTGCCGAAGCCGCCGAACTGATCCTCGCCGCCAAGAACCCGATCCTGCTGGTCGGCCATGCCGTTTACACCAGCCAGTCGGGTGCGAAGGTCAAGGAACTGGCCGAGCTGATGAACTGCCCGGTCATCCAGACCTCGGGCGGCACCAGTTATATCAAGGGGATCGAGGACCGTACTTTCCAGTATGTGTTCTCCGACGCCTCCATCGAAGCGGTCGAGGAGTCGGACCTCGTCGTCGCACTTGGCACCGAACTCGGCGAGCCCGTGCACTTTGGCCGCTGGCGGCACTGGTATGCGGGCGAAGCGAACCGCAAATGGATCTATGTCCAACAGGACCCGACCGCCATCGGCGTCAACCGTCCGGTCGACGTGCCGCTGGTCGGCGACCTGCGCGCCGTCGTCCCGCAGCTCAGCCGTGCGCTCGGCAAAGGGCGCGAAGCGGGCGAACAGCTCGCCAAATTCGTGCGCGACGGGCAGGCCGAACTCGATAGCCTCGCCGCCGAAACGCTGACCAAGACCGACGGCACCGGCAATACGCAGGTGCATACGTCGCGCTTCATTGTCGAGGCGACCAAGGCGTTCCCGAAGGGCGGCATCATGATCCGCGACGGCGGCGCGAGCGTGATCTTCGGCTGGACCTATAACCAGTGCAAGCCGAACGACGTCATCTGGAACCAGAATTACGGCCATATCGGCACCGGCCTGCCCTATGCGACCGGCGCGATGCTGGCCGACATTGCGGAAACGGGCGTGACCCGTCCGGGCATGCTCGTCACCTCGGACTCGAGCTTCCTGTTCCACATCGCCGAACTCGAAGTTGCGGTGCGCCGCAACCTGCCGCTCGTCTGCGTCGTCGCGGTCGATTTCCAATGGGGTCTCGAAGTCGGCGTCTATAAACGCACCTTCGGCCAGGGCACGGCGGAGACCGGCACGCACTGGTCCAACAAGGTCCGCATGGACAAGATCGCCGAAGGGCTGGGCGCGTACGGCCAATATGTCGAGACCGCCGACGAGATCGGCCCCGCCATCGCCCGCGCCTATGCGCACGGCGGCCCGGCGGTGATCCACGTCCCCATCGACCCCAAGGCGAATTCGGAAGAAATGCCGAAATACGACAAGTTCCGGACGTGGTACGCGGAAGGGACGCAGTAAGTAAAATCCTCCCCCAAGCGAAGACTTGGGGGAGGGGGGCCGCCCCGCGCAGACGGGGTGGTGGAGGGGCGGACCCAGTTCCAACCGTGGCATTGCTGATGTTGGAGCACCGCTCACCCCTCCACCGCTTCGCGGTCCCCCTCCCCTGCGTCTGCGCGCAGGGGAGGAATTAGGAGAGCAATATGCGCCACTATCCGAACTTCTACATCGACGGCGCATGGGTCGCCCCGGTCACGCCCAAAACTGCCGATGTCATCAACCCCGCAACCGAGGCCGTCAGCGGCACGATCTCGCTCGGCTCGGTTGCCGATGTCGACAATGCCGTCGCCGCCGCGCGCCGTGCCTTCCCCGCATGGTCGCAGACCAGCGTCGCCGACCGCCTCGACCTGCTCCGCGCGATCCAGGCGCAGTACAGCCGCCGGATGCAGGAACTGGGCGAAGCGGTGACCGAGGAAATGGGCGCGCCGCTGTCACTCGGCTGCGGCTTCCATGTCGGGTTGGGCGCGGGCCATCTCCAGACCGCCATCGAAGTGCTCGAGACGTTCAAGTTCGAGGAACAGCGCGGCGCAACGATGATCCTGCGCGAACCCATCGGCGTCTGCGGTCTCATCACGCCGTGGAACTGGCCGCTCAATCAGGTGACGGTCAAGGTGTTCCCCGCGCTCGCGACCGGCTGCACCATGGTGCTGAAGCCCCCGCAACTCGCGCCGTACTCAGCCCAAATCCTCGCCGAAATGATTGCCGACGCGGGCGTCCCGGCCGGCGTGTTCAACATGGTGCAGGGGCAGGGCAGCGTGATCGGCGCGGCGCTCTCCAAACACCCGCAAGTCGACATGATCAGCTTCACCGGTTCCGAACCCGTCGGCGTCCAGATCAGCAAAGACGCCGCCGATACGGTCAAGCGCGTCGGCCTCGAACTCGGCGGCAAGAGCGCCTGGGTGATCCTCGACGACGCCGATATGGCAGCCAATGTCGGTGCGGCGACGGCAGGCATGATGGTCAATGCCGGGCAGACCTGCTCGGCGGGTTCGCGCCTGCTCGTCCCCAATGCGCGCCTGGAAGAGGCGGTTGCCGCCGCCACTGCCGCCGCGAACGGCGTCACCGTCGGCGACCCGCATGGCGATGTCGGCATGGGTCCGGTCGTCTCGAAGGCGCAGTGGAACATCGTTCAGGGCTACATCCAGAAAGGCCTCGACGAAGGCGCGCGCCTGATCGCGGGCGGCCCCGGTCGCCCCGACGGGCTGGACAAGGGCTATTACTGCAAGCCCACCGTATTCGTGACGACCAACGACACCACCATCGCACGCGAGGAAATCTTCGGACCCGTCCTCGTCATCATCGGCTATGACGACCTCGACCACGCCGTCGCCATCGCCAACGACAGCATCTTCGGCCTCGGCGGCTATGTCAGCGGACGCGATACGGACGCCGCCCGCAGCGTCGCCCGCCGCATGCGGACCGGCGCCGTCTGGATCAATGGCGGCTTCGACTTCCACGCCCCCTTCGGCGGCTACAAACGCAGCGGCAACGGCCGCGAATGGGGCGCGTTCGGCTTCGACGAATATCTCGAAATCAAGGCGATATCCGGCTTCGGGGAGTAGGCGACATGAAACCGGAAACGTTCAAGGCGGCGATTTTCCGGGGGCAAGGCGACGTCGATGTCGTCGATCTGCCCTATCCCGCCTGCGGCGACGACGAGGTCATCGTCCGCAATCTGATGACCGGGGTGTGCGGATCGGACATTGCCGCCTACCGGCGCGGCGGCGACCTCAACATGGTCTGGAAGGACCATGAATTCGGCCATGAAGCGGTCAGCGAAGTCGTCGAGATCGGCAAGGACGTGACCGGCCTGGCACTCGGCGACCATGTCTTCCCCAACCAGGGCTATGCGCTCCGCGACCGCCGCCGCATGGCGACGGTCGGCGGGTTCTCCGAATACATCAAAGTCCTGCAATGCGAGGTCGGCTACAGCGTCCTCAAGATCGACAACGACATTCCGGTCAAGACCGCCGTCCTGATGGAACCCTTCGTCATCGGCACCCGCGGCGCGCGCAACCTCAATCCCGGCCCGGACAAGACCGCCATCGTCTTCGGCGCGGGCATCATCGGCATGTCGGCGGCGATCATGCTCGACTGGTTCGGCTGCGCCAAAGTGATGGTGGTCGACATCTCCGAAAAACGGCTGGCCAATGCCCGCAGCTTCGGCCTGCTCACCTGCAACCCCGAAACCGAAGATCTGCAGGCGCGCGCCTTTGCCGAGTTCGGGACGCAACAGGCCTATCTGGGCGAGCGGTGCAACGCCGACCTGTATTTCGACGCGATCGGGCTCCCCGTCGCGATCGACAATTTCACCATGCTCGCCGGCCGCGAGGCGACGCTCGGCATCACCGGCGCGCACCACGAGGCCGTCCCGCTCAACCTGCGCCATTTGTCGCTGATGAACTGGCGGATCACCGGCTGCGGCAGCATCCCGATCCAGGAGGCGTTCGTCGACATCCTCGCGATGATGCGCTCGGGCAAATACGATGTGTCGTCGCTGGTAACGCACGAATATCCGGTCGAGCAGATCGCCGATGCGCTGGTGATGGGCGGCAACGCGACCGAAGCGCAAAAGGTGTGCATCGCGTTTTGAGCGGACGAACGCTCACCCCTGCCGATAAATACTCAACCGCCGGATAAGCCCGTCCGCGCCCAGGTGAAAGAAGCTCCCCATCCGCCGCACGCTGTCGTCGGCCAGCCGCACCTCGACCTGCACGGCAATGCCCTCGCCGCCAGGAAACATCGATTGCGGCGAAGGCGTCGGCCCGCCCGCGGCAAACACCTGCGCCTCCATCTCGCGGATCGCCGCCTTGCCCGCAATTTCGCGCCCGTCGGGCAGGACGAACGTCGCGTCCTCGGCAAACAGCGCGGTGAACGCATCGAGGTCGCGCGCTCGGACAGCGGCGAAATAGCGGTCGGCGAGTTCGGTCGGCGTCATGGGCGGATGTCCTGTGGTCTTGGACCGCTGTCGTGCCAGCCGTTCGCAGGAGCAAGACTCGACGACAGGACTCCGCACGGGCGATACGAGTGGCTTCACCCCGGGCCTTTAAAGTTGCATATTGGGCGTCATTGACGTATAAAATAGTTGATGCTAACGCGCCTCATCACGGTCGCCGAAACGCACCTGTTCCGGCGACAGGCGGAAAAGATATGGCGCGAAGACGAGATTTCGGCGCTTGTCGATCACATTGCGGCCAACCCCGAAGACGGCGACGTGATCCCCGGCACCGGTGGCATTCGCAAGCTGCGCTGGGGTCGCGCGGGAACCGGCAAGCGCGGCGGAGCACGGGTAATCTATTTCTATCACAACGTCGATCTGCCGGTTTACCTGCTGTTCGCCTATGCCAAGGCACAGGCGACCGACCTGACGGCTGACGAGAAACAGGCCCTGACGGCGCTGGCGGCAACGCTGAAACAGGGCAAAGGCTGATGAAGGACAAGGTGATGGGCACGACATTCGGACAGGATTTGATCGCCAGCATGACGGAAGCCGTCGCCCATGCGCGCGGCGAGGGCATGGTCGCGCGCGAACATATCGTCGAAGTCCCCGACGTCCGTGCGATCCGCGAGGGGTTGGGACTGTCACAAAACGCTTTTGCCACCATTTACCGCATTCCGCTGGCGACACTCAAAGGCTGGGAACAGGGCCGCCGCCAGCCCGACGCAACCGCCAGCGCCTATCTCAGCGTGATCGCCCGGATGCCAGGCGAGGCGCGCGAGGCTTTGCGGGCCGCTTGAAGCGCTTGGCGCGCCGCCTACCTCAACGTCGCCCCCGCGATACACCTCACCGCGCGCGCGCACCCGTTGACCCCCACCGGCATCCCCGCTCAAATCCTCCGCAAAAATTAGCCCCGCAGGCGAGAGGATCACAGGCATGTCATCGCACCCCAGCCGCTACCACGGCCCCCCCGCCACGCTCACCGAGGGCTGGACGCTTGCCCGCCTTACCCCGCCCAGTCGCCTGTCGGGCGCGAACGGCATTCGCACCGGGGCCGACGGGCGCATCTGGATTGCGTCGGTGCCGTCGAGCAGTGTCAGCGCCATCAATCCCGACACGGGGGCCATCGACATAATCAGCCCTTTGGGCGGCGATATCGTCGCGCCCGACGATCTGGTGTTCGACGAGGCGGGCAATCTTTACCTGACCGAAATCACGCTGGGCCGCGTGTCGATGCGCGAACCCAACGGCCGCGTCTCGGTCGTCTGCGGCGACATGCCGGTCGCCAACCCGATCACCTGGAGCCAGGGCCGGTTGATCGCGGGCGAATGCCGCATGGACGCGCGGATCATGGAGCTGGACCGGAACGGCGGTGCGCCGCGCGTCATCAAGTCCGGCATCCCGATGGCCAATGCCTTCGACGTCGGACCGGACGGGCGGCTCTATGCGCCGATCATGGGCGCGAACGAAATCTGGGCGATCGATCTGGCGACCGGCGCGCATGAGGTCGTCGCGGGCGATCTGGGCGTGCCCGATTCGGTGAAGTTCGACGCGCGCGGGCGGATTGTCACGACGCAGGTCGCGAGCGGCGATGTGCTGCGGATCGACGTGCAGAGCGGCGCACGCGAGACGCTCGCCAATCTGGGGCCGGGCCTCGACAATGTCGCGTTCGTCGGCGACCGCATTTTCATCTCGAGCATCAACGGGTCGATCACGGAGATTCTCGCGCCCGGCAAAACGCGCCCGCTGGTCCAGCGCGGGCTGCAATGGCCGCTGGGACTGGCGGTCGATGCGGGCGGCACGATCTTCGTCTGCGACGGCGTATACGGCTATAATCTACGTCCCGACGCGGATGCTTCGGTCGAGGCGCTGCAACTGGCGGGGATGATCTTCTACCCCGGCTGCCCCGGCTATATGCGCGGGGTGTGCGCCGGGAGCAGCACCGGCGAATGGATCATCGCAACGGGGCTGGGCAGCCTCGCCCGCTATCGTCCCGCGATGGGCGAGAGCGACTTTATCGCGCACGGCTACGACCAGTTGATGGGCGTCGCTGCCAATGCGCGCGGCGCGGTGGTCTTCGCCGAGTACGGCACCGGCCGCGTCCATGTCGCCGAGGGCGAGAATGTGCGCGAGATCGCCAACGGCCTCGATCATCCGATGGGCGTCGCGGTCGATGGCGACACCGCCTATGTCGCCGAGGCGGGTGCGGGCCGGATCGTGCGGTTGCGGCAAGGCAGCCCGGTCGAGACCGTGGTCGATGGTCTGTCGCGCCCCGAAGGGATCTGCCTGTCGGGCGGCAAACTCTATATTGTCGATACACTCGCCAAGACATTGACTGAAGCCGACCCGGACGGCGGCACGCGGCGCACTATCGCCGAGAACCTGCCCGTCGGCGCGCCCTTCGGTGTCACGCCCAAATTCCTCGGCCCCATCGGCGATATGGCGGGGCCGATGGTCAATTTTGCCGGGATCGCGGCGGGCGCGGACGGGACGCTCTACGTCTCGGGCGACGCCGAGGGGAGCGTGCTGGCTATCCGCCCAGCGGGGTAGAGCGATCTGACCTCTTCTCCGAGCGTTAGCGAGGAGCCCGGCCGAGCGTCAGCGAGGTCTCTCGCCGCAGGCAGAATGTTCTCGCTAACGCTCGAAAGAGCACCTCGCTAGCGCTCGGCGAAGTGCAATCTCTATCCGCCCAGCTGGGTAGAGATCGTCCGCGCGCCCGCGATGAGCGCGCCTGCAACCGCATCGCGCTTGATCGCATTGCCCAGCCCGATGGCGACGAGCGCATGGCCCGGTTTGCCGCTCTCGTCCCAGACCGGCGCGGCAAGTACGGTCACGCCCGCGATGTAATTGCTGTCATCGATGGCATAGCCTTGCTGGCGGGTGTCGGCGACCTGCGCTTGCCAATCGGCGTAGCTCGGCGCGTTTTCCCAGCGCAGCGTATCGAAGCGCGCACGGATTTGTGCCTCGGGATATCCCCCGAACGCGGCGATGCAACGACCGGTGGCGCTGATCAGCGCGGGAAAGCGGCTGCCGACCTGTGCGGACAGGCGCAAATTCGCGCCGCCCTCTGCAACCGCGACGACGGTAATATGCTCCAGCCCGCCGATGCGGACACCCATCATCGTGAGACCCCGCTCGCGCGCCAGCCGGTCGAGCACCAGCTGCGCGACATCGACGAAGCGGTCGCGCCGCAGCCATCCGCGCGCGAGCGTCAGCACGCCTGCGTCGAGCGCGTAACGCTTGGTATCGGCGTCGAACGCGACCAGTTCCTCCTCGGCCAGCGCGCGCAGGACATAGAGGCAGGTCGAGGGCACCAGCCCGAGTTCGCGCGCAATTGCGTTCACGCCCAGCGGCGCACCGCTTTTTCCAAGTAAGCGCAGAATCGCCGCCGCTCGCGCAATCGCGGGCGCCTTGCTGTCGACGCGTATCGCGGGGGCGATGGGCGGTATCATTCAATATACCGAATAGTATTCTGTATTTACAATAGCAAGTGCGATCTGCGATATGGATGAAGATGGCCAAATTGACCGACCTCACCAGCTATGCCGACGCCCAGACGCATGCGTCGATGGCGGCGCTGTGGGACCTGTTCGACGGCGACCGCGATCGGCTCAACATCGCCCATGAATGCATCACCCGCCACGCCGATGGCTCCGGCCGCGCGGCGGTCCGCATCGCCCACGCCGACGGTCGCGACGAGGCGCTGAGCTTCGACGCGATATCGGCAGGTGCGGCGCAGTTCGCGCACTGGCTCGACGCCAATGGCATTCAGAAGGGCGACCGGATCGCCTTCATGCTCGAGCCCTCGCTGCCCTTCTACGTCTGCCTGTTCGGCGCGATGCAGACCGGCGCGATCTCGGTGCCGCTGTTCACGCTGTTCGGCAACGATGCGCTGCGGTTGCGCGTCGACGACTGCAAGCCGGCGATGCTCATCACCAACACCGAAAAGGCCGATCTGGCGCGGTCGGTGGATGGCCTGCGGGTCGTGGTCGCCGATGACCGCCTGCTCGACGAGATCGCGTTCTACCCGAAGACCTATGAGCCGAAGTCGGCCGCGAACGACCTCGCGGTTTTCCAGTACACCAGCGGCACCACCCGCGAACTGCCCGAGGCGGTCAAGCACACCCACCGCGCTCTCGTCACGCTGATGTTCGCGGCGCTCTATGGCACCGGCATCCGCCCGGGCGACGAGTTCTTCTGTCCCTCCTCGCCTGCCTGGGGCCACGGCCTGTGGCATGGCACGCTTGCACCGCTGGGGCTGGGCGTGACGACGGGCACCTTTGCCGGGCGGTTCGACGCGGTACGGCTGATGAAGGCGCTCAGCGACTACAAGATCACCAACATGTCGGCGGCGGCAACGCATTACCGGATGATGAAGAACAGCGGAAAGGCCGACGACTACGCCTTCCACTTCAAGAAGCTGTCCTACACCGGCGAGCCGATCGATCCGGCGACCCTCGACTTCATCGACGCGCATTTCCACGTGCCCGCATGCAGCATGTATGGCACGACCGAGATCGGTGTGGTGCTGGTCAACTATCCGGGCGCGACGGATTACGAGGTGAAACCGGGTTCGCTCGGCAAGGCAGTCCCGGGGCAGAAACTGCAGGTGCAGACGCCCGAAGGTACACCGTCCGCGCCCGGAGAAATCGGCGAGCTGATGCTGTGGCGTCGCGACCGCTGGGAGACGACCAAGGATTTGGCGAAGATCGACGGTGACGGCTATTTCTATCACTGCGGCCGCGCTGATGATGTCATCATTTCGGCTGGCTGGACGATGTCGGCGGTCGAGATCGAGAATACGATGCTCAAGCACCCCGATGTCCGCGAGTGCGCGGTGATCGGCGCGCCCGATGCCACACGCGGGTTGGTGGTCAAGGCGTTCGTCGTCACAGACCGCGAACCCAGTGACGCATACGTCAAGGAACTGCAGACCTTCACACGCGAGCGGCTCGCCCAGCATGAGTTTCCGCGCCTCGTCGAATTTACCAGCGAGCTGCCCAAAACGCCCGCCGGCAAAGTCCACCGCAAAGTGTTGCGCGACCGGGAAGCCGCCAAGGCACTCGAACTCGCCAGCTAGAATTTCAGGAGAAGACCAATGGCTACCGTGCTCGAAAAACCGACCGACAAGTTTCCCAAGATCACCGAAGCGGGTCTCGAAGACCTCCGCAAACGCATCGGCGTGAAGATCGAAAACACCGTCGAGCCGTGGAATTACGAAGCCACGCGCGATGCCATCCGCCACTACGCGCACGGTATCGGCGACGATAACCCCCTGTGGTGCGACCCCGACTATGCGTCGACGACCAAGCACGGCAGCATCGTCGCGCTGCCCAGCTTCCTGTTCTCGATGAGCCGGATCGTGTCGGGCTATTGCGGCGGGCTGCCCGGCGTGCACGCCATGTGGGCCGGGGCCGACTGGACCTGGCTGAAGCCCGTGCTGCGGAACGACACAATCAGCACCGAGGCGTATCTGAAAGACCTGATCGGTCACGACACGAAATTCGCGGGCCGCGCCTATCAGCAAATCTATCATGTCGATTTCACCAACCAGCATGGTGAAAAAGTTGCCGAGTGCGACAGCTATGTCTTCCGCACCGACCGCGACGAGGCGCGCGATCGCGGCACCAAATATACCGGCCAAGTCGGCAAGGTCGAAAAGCTGACCGACGAGCAAATGCAGGAGTGGTTCGACCTCTATCGCAACGAGGAAATCCGGGGCGCGGTGCCGCGTTACTGGGAAGACGTGAGCGAAGGCGACGAACTGCAGCGCATGATGAAGGGGCCGATGACGGTCACCGGCTTCATCGGTTACGCGCAAGGTTGGGGGGGCTTGTACATCCGCACCAACAAGCTGCATTTCCAGCTGATCGACGCGCATCCGGGTCTTGGCATCCCTAACAAGTTCGGCGTGCGCGACGTGCCGGAGCGGGTGCACTGGGACGACGATTTCGCGCGTGAGGTCGGTACGCCGGGTGCCTATGATTACGGTCCCGAGCGCAACTCGTGGCTGACCCACCAAATCACCAACTGGATCGGCGACGACGGTTTCCTGAGCAAGCATAAGTGCCAGATCCGCCGCCACAATCCCGACGGCGACGTGATCTTCATCGACGGCAAGGTGACGCGCAAGTTCGAGGAGAACGGCAAGAAGTACGTCGAGATACAGCAGCGCGCGGAAACGCATCGCGGCGAACTGTCGGCGACCGGCACCGCGATCGCCGAACTGCCGAGCAAGGGCTAAGCGTCGTGTGGGATGCTCTTCTCCGCTTTTTCGGTGGCCAGGAATCGCTACGGCTGTGGTTCTTGCTGTTCCTGGCGAGCATCCTGGTTGCGGGCATCTGGAGCGGCTTTTTCGAGGCGCGCAAGGTCCAGCCCAAGGGTTTCAAGTGGAAGGCACTCCGCACCGAAGCCATTGTCGCGGCAATCACGATCGCGATTGTCGGCCCGACCATGGGGTTTATCAGCGGCTGGCTGGCCCGCAACGGTTTTATCGCGCCGATCAAGGCACCGGCGGCATGGTGGCAGATCGCGTTCGAATATGCCGCGTATTTCTTCCTGTTCGACACCTGGTTCTACTGGTGGCATCGCGCCATGCACAAGGAGCCGATGTATCGCTGGGTGCACAAGGTTCATCACTGGTCGACCTCGCCGAACTTGCTGACGACGCTGTCGGTGAACCCGCTGGAGTCATTGATCAACGGCGGGTTCGTGCCGCTGTTCCTGACAGTCACCACGCTGACCCTGCCGATTCATAGCGCGACGATGGCGCTGATCGTGCCGACCAACATTTTCATGGGGCTGTACGTCCATTCGGGCTATGAGTTTCTGCCGCGCTGGTGGAACAAGAGCTGGGCGACGAAGTGGTTCATCACCGCGACCTTCCACGACCACCACCACAAATATTTCAACTATAATTTCGGCGGCTACACGACGATCTGGGACCGCATTTGCGGCACGACACGCAAGAATTTCGACAAGGATTTCGAAGCGATTGCGGGGCGGACGCGGGTAGTGAAACCGGTGGAAAGCATCGCTCCTGCGGTTTGAGGGCGGTCGGCGTGCGGGATAGGTTTCGGCTTCTAATTTGCGAGGACACCGAAATGCCCGAAACGCTCGAAACCCTGATCGACCGTCAGGCGATCCGTGATGTCATCATGCGCGTCGCGCGCGGCGAGGACCGGCGGAACGAAGGGTTGTTGCGGAGCGCCTACTGGCCCGAGGCCCGCATCGATTTCGGCGTGATGGCCGGCGGTTTCGACGACTATCTGACGTGGTGCGTGCCGGGGTCGCCGATGATCCCGGTGACGCAGCATATGCTCGGGCAGACGCTGATCGCGCTGCACGACGACAACGCGAAGGCAGAGACCTATGTCCAGTCCTACCACCGCGTCGTCGCCGAGGGCGGCGAGCGCGACACCGCGATGGGCGGGCGGTATCTCGACGTGCTAGAAAAACGTGACGGTGAGTGGCGCATCGCGGCGCGCACGATGCTCTACGACTGGGACCGCGATCTGGGCGTCGCAGCGGACTGGTCGAAGGGGCTGATGGGCATGCCGTTCGCGGGCGAGCACTATACCGGGCAGAGTGTGGGGGATTTCAGCGAGGGTTTTTTTGGCTGAATTCCGCCAAAGGTCACAAAGTTCACACCTGAAACGTCGCGCAACCGACAGCGAAAACAGCTTCGCTGCGTGCATTAGCTTCCCTCGCTTCACCGGGTTAAGCGTAGTTTTTCCTACGGTTCAAAGAGCAGCGGCCACAACGGCCCAACGCGCAAGCTAGACGGCGCTCTGGATGTAGGACAGCAATTTGTTCATGATTTGGACCGAAATAGGACCGGTTGGTCGCACGGCGGCTTTCGCCAAGTTTTCGGACATCCGATCTGCGCTAGACGCTCTTCGAAAGCGGACATTACGAGACGCGTTTACCACGCGCAAAATCTTGCGGAAAAGCGTGCCTCACTCGACGGCGTCAGATCCTAGCGGCTTTCAATCCTCCGGACATCTAAGAACACCCTACAGCGGTGATTTGCTCGACTATTGGGTGGAGCCGTCATAAGCTGCACCGCGCTAATTGGAGAAACGTCGTGGGGGCTTGGGGCGCTATTATAATGAGTTTCTTCGGTTCGGTGTTTGCCGCGCTGACCATGTATCGGCAGTGGGATGTTACGGGCGTAGCTCTAGTTCTGCCGTTTCTCATCTTTGCCGCAACCGGGCTGGCTGCCACTCATATCATCCGCGTAACGGGAAGGGGCAGCGATCTTTCAGAGAGCGCTCAGCGCGTGGTTATGTGGAGCAGTATCGCGGAAGGGATTGGACTTTTCCTGGCCGGCAACATCGTTGTGAACTTACATCGCCCGGATCTCCTCTTGCCGGCAATGGCGATGATCGTCGGGCTTCACTTCCTGCCGATAGCTCATGCCGCATTGTTTCGACCGTTTTACATGCTGGGCGCAGTCCTGATAGTTGCTGCCGTCGGCGGCTTCGCCTTAGGCCCGCCTACAGGCGGCACGGTCGCGGGCTTGACGGCTGCGATCTCCCTCTGGGTCGCGGCAGCGCTAGCGGTACGCCGTGGCTGGGGAGCATAGAGGGGCGTCGTTCAATCCAGCTGAGTGTCGGAAACGAACGATTGTGATACCTGAACGACCGGCTGTTTTTCGATTTCCTCGCTCGAAACCCGACAGTCCGCTCCCCACAGCATTGCTGCCATTCACCTCGGCACATTCGCCTTCCGCACATTCAGCAGCGGTCGCTGATAACTCGGATCGCTCTGGTCCCGCGCCGACACCCCGTTCGCGCCAATATCGGGCACATCGCCGAAGGGCAGTGGCATCGCGGGCTGTATGCAGCTCCATTCGATGATGTTGGTCCGCAGCGCGATCTTCCATGCGCCGCCGCGCCGCTCCAGCCGGTCGATATAGCGCCCGCCCGCGAGCATCACGGTTTCGCCACCGCCTTCCTCCCACGGGTGGTTGCGCGCGACAAACTGGTAATAGGTCTCAGAGTGCGCGGTGTCGCCGTCGATCTCGACGGTGTTGTTGAGCAGGCTGTGGTGGGTGAGCACCTGTCCCGCCTCGTGCATCGGTTTCGCCCAGTCCCAGCAGTCCGCCGCGCTCCCGACGAACGGCCCCGCCGCGATTACGGCGTCGTCGTGGAAGGCGGACAGGTAAATGGCGCGGTCGAACCGGTCCATGCCGCGACTGAAGCGGGTCAGGCAGTCGAGGATATCCTGCCGGTCGAGGAGGTTTTGGAGGCGGAGGTCGGTCAAATCGGGTTCCTTCTTTAGCCCCTCCCCTGAAGGGGAGGGGAGAGATTATTTCCCACGGTAATCGTTCTCCGAAATCGGCCCCCATAAAGGACTGCCGCGCTTCGCCCGCATCGACTCGATCCGGCGGCCGTCCACGTCGGTTACGCCATATTCGTCGGCGAGTTCGGCGGTGATATAGGTCGCGCCCGACCGCTTCATGATGTCGGGGTCGGCGGCCATCGCGGCGATCACGCGGCCCGGATGTTCGACGGTGCTGCCCGTCTGGCCGGTCACCGACGTCGTCATCTTCGCGGCCATCTTGTCGAGGTTGTAGCGCGCCTTTTCGGTCAGGGTCAGGCCCTGCCACATCACCACCGAGGCGATGTTGTACGGTTCCAGTTCGATCGCCATGTCGCGCGACATGCGGTCGACGGCGGATTTCGAGGTGCCGAAGATGACCCCATAGGTATAGGTCACCCCGGTATAGCCCGAAATCGCGACGATCAGCCCGCTCTTCTGCGGGGCCATGATCTTGGCGGCATGCCACGCCGCGATGAAGTTCGACCGCACGCCGACGTCCCACATTTCCAGGTTCGACAGCGGCTTTTCCCAAAAGGGCTTGGGTTCGAGCAGGTCGTCGGACAGCTGGAAGGCGTTGTTGACGAGGATGTCGAGGCGGCCCGCCTCGGTCCGCACCCGGTCGAACAGCGCGGCGACCGCAGCATCGTCGGCATGGTCGCAGGCGATGGCGATGCCCTTGCCGCCGCTGTCCCTGCCGCGCTCGTTGCACTGCGCCGCCGTCTCGCCGACCGTGCCCGAGAGATAGTAATCGCCCGGATTGACCGTGCGCCCGGTGACGTAAACCGTGCAGCCTTGCTCCGCGAGGACCAGCGCGATACCGCGCCCGATGCCGCGGCTGGCACCGGTGACGACCGCGACCTTGCCTGTCAGATTGCCCATGACTTCTCCTGTGCGCCAAGATTAGCAAAGGCGGTCGGGCGGCCCTAATCGCGGGGGCGGTTAGATCGTCCTTGAGGGCGACCCGCCCGCGCCATAAGGCTTGCGGCGTGACAGATGCACCTTCCGAATGGGCCGGACCCCTGAGCGGCATCCGCGTGCTCGATTTCTCGCGCGTGTTGGCGGGCCCCGCGGCGTCGCTCGCGCTCGCCGATCTCGGCGCGGAGATCATCAAGGTCGAACCGCCCGGCACTGGTGACGACACCCGAACCTTCCCGCCGTTTTCTGACGGCCACAGCGTTTATTTTCTCGGCATCAACCGGGGGAAGAAGAGCATCGTTATCGACCTGAAAACGGCGGATGGCGTTAAGCTCGCACGCGATCTGGCGGCGAAGTGCGACATCCTGATCGAGAATTACCGGCCGGGCGTCATGGACCGGCTGGGCCTCGGCTATGACACGCTGTCGGCGACCAATCCGGGGCTGATCTATTGCGCGATCTCTGGCTTCGGCATGACCGGGCCGTTGCGCGACTATCCCTCGTTCGACATTGTGACACAGGCGATGTCGGGCGCGTTCAGCGTCAACGGCGAGCGCGGCCATGATCCGACGCGATTGGGCCTGCCGATGGGCGATCTGGTCGGCGGCATCAACGGCCCCATCGGGATATTGGCGGCGCTGTATGAACGCACGCAGACCGGTAAGGGGCGGCTGATCGATGTCAGCCTGCTCGACGGGCTGATGGGCTTGCTGGCGTACTTGCCGCAGATCGCCTGGCACAGCGGCGAAAACCCGAAGCCGCAGGGCAATCCGCACCCCAACCTGGTCCCCTATGGCGTATTTCCGGCGCGGGGCGGGCTGATGGTCATCGCGTGCCTGACCAACGATTTCTGGGCGCGGCTGTGCCGGGCGCTGGGGCTGGATGTTTATATCGACGACCCGCGCTACGACACGCTCGAAAAGCGTCGCAAGACGCGGGTCGAGGTCGACGAGCTCATCGGCAGCAAGACGTCACTGCACAGTTTCGACGAACTCGACGCGCTGCTGACCGAATATCAGGTGCCGCATGCGCCTATTCTCGGCATCCTCGACGCGCTGGCCCAGCCGCATGCGGTGGCGCGCGAAGTGGTGGTCGAGGCACAGCACAAGGCGCTCGGGCCGATCCGCATCGTCAACCGCCCGATCAAATTCCCCGGCGCACCGCAACCGATCCCGACCGCGCCACCGGTGCTGGGCGAGCATACCGACGAAATTTTGGGCGAATTGCTGGGACTCGATGCGGATGCGATTGCCGCATTCAGGGCGGCAAAGACGGTCGCCTGACCTACGCCTTGCAGGGAATCCCGAACCGGTCGGTATAGTCCTTGAAATGCGCGTGGATGCCGGCGCGGGTCAGTCCGTAATCCGCCAGCGAATATTCGTGCTTGCCGTGCTTGCCCTGCGGGTTGGCGTCGAGCATCGCCTGCATCGCGGTTTCGGCTTCCGCCGTCAGCGGCTCGTCGAAATGTGCATAGAGGCGTTTCATGACCCCCATCGGGTCGCGCGTCAGTTCGGCATACTGGATGTCGTAAATCGAATGTGCGCCATGCTTTTGGCGATAGGCGTCTTGACGCGCAATCATCAGGTCGAAGGTTCGGAGCTTGAGATCCGCAACGGCGTGTGGATCGACCTGATCGCTGAACAGGCGGCGCACGGCTGTTGAAAGACTGCAAGCCGACGCCACGACATCAGCTGGATCGCGATGCGTCATGACCAGTTGTGCGCCCGGGTACACCTCGGTCAGCGCGTCGAGGTAAAGCGGATGCCACGGGTTTTTGAACGTCCAGCGACCGCCATTGGTTGACTGGAGAACCTGCATCAGTCGCTTGTGATAACGGAAGGCGGGCCGGTAATCTGCATTCAGGAACCAGTCGCTGTAACTCGGAATATGATATTGCGAATCATAGACTTGCGAGCAAAACGTCGGCGACATCGCGAACTGGCATTCGCATGAACTGTCAGCATCTTCATGGTGCATCGCCGAGATGTGGGGCACGTATTTGAGGCTCATGTCGAGCCGTTCCTGTTCGGCGTGGCAGCGGGGATCGGCACGCAACGCGCCGGGTGCGGCGGGCGGGACAGTCGCGAACGCTTCCCATCGCATGAAGCGGCGGCGGACAGGATCGGCAGTCAGGAGATTGATCGCGAGCGTTGTTCCGGTGCGCGGCAGGCCGAAGACGAAAAGCGGCTTTTCGATCGGTCGCTCGAGGAGTTCGGGGTGCGACTTCAGGTAATCCTCGACCTGCAGCCGGTTGACGAGCGTCGCGGTGATGCTCGCGCCGACGCGCTGGCTTCCCGCCTCGGTCAGTTTCGCTTCGGTGTTGAGGCTGTCGATCAGCCGGTTCAGCCCGTCGAACATCGTTGGGTCGCCGAAATCCGTCAGGCCGGTCTGCATGCGAGCGGCGGCGACAAGAGCTTGGGCATCGAGTATCATGGCAGTCTAGCCTTCGTGACCATTTCGAGGACGCGATCGGCCCATTCGGGACGGCAGATCAGCAGGTCGGGCATATAGGTGTCGCGCTGGTTGTAGATCAGCGGCGACCCGTCGGCGCGGCTGACGTGCAGGCCGTACGCCGCGGCGACGGCGACGGGCGCGCAGCTGTCCCATTCATACTGCCCGCCGGTGTGCAGATAGATTTCGGCCTCGCCGCGGACGATAGCCATGGCCTTTGCCCCGGCACTGCCCATGGGCACGAGTTCGGCACCAATGGCTTCGGCAACGGCTAGCGCCTCGGCAGCAGGCCGCGTGCGGCTGACGACCATCCGCGGCGGGGTCGCAGCGGGCGGCAGCGGGGCAGGGCGGTCGCTGCGGAGGATGAGGTCGAGGCCGGGCAGGGCGACCGCGCCAACGGTTGCCACCCCGTCGATGGCGAGCGCGACGTGCACAGCCCAGTCGGTGCGGGCCTCGCCATATTCGCGGGTGCCGTCGACCGGATCGATGATCCACACGCGCGATTTCGACAGCCTGTCCTCGGTGTCCTTGCTCTCCTCCGACAACAACCCGTCGTCGGGGCGCTGCTCGCGGATCGCGTGGATGAGGTACTGGTTGGCGGTATTGTCACCCGCCTTGCCGAGAGCCTTCAGCGACATCAACCCGCAGGCGCGGACCTGTAGGAGCAGCTTGCCCGCGACATCGGCGAGGTGCGCGGCGAGTTCGGCGTCGGTCAGGGCGCTCATTTGAGCGGCATGATCTGGCGGACGATGAACTCGGCGGCCTCGGCGGGGGTCATCTCGACCGTGTTGACCCGGATTTCGGGCTGGTGCGGCGGCTCATAGGGGCTGTCGATGCCGGTGAAATTCTTGAGCTGGCCCGAGCGCGCCTTCTTGTACAACCCCTTCACGTCGCGTGCCTCGGCGACTTCCAGCGGTGTATCGACGAAAATCTCGATGAACTCGCCCTCGGGCAGCATCGAACGCACCATGTCGCGCTCGGCACGGAACGGGCTGATGAACGCGGTCAGCACGATCAGGCCCGCGTCCGCCATCAGTTTGGCAACTTCGCCGACGCGGCGGATGTTCTCGATGCGGTCGGTCTCGGTGAAGCCCAGATCCTTATTGAGCCCGTGGCGGACATTGTCGCCGTCGAGCAGGAAGGTGTGGCGATTCATCAGGTTCAGCGACTTCTCGACCTCGTTGGCGATGGTCGATTTGCCCGATCCCGAAAGGCCGGTGAACCACAGCACGCGCGGTTTCTGGTTCTTGAGACTGGCGTGGGCGTCGCGACCGATGTCGGTCGCCTGCCAGTGCACGTTCTGCGCGCGACGGAGCGAGAAGTGCAGCATCCCCGCGCCGACGGTGCGGTTGGTGATCTTGTCGATCAGGATGAAGCCGCCGAGGCTATGGTTGTCGGCATAGGGTTCGAACACCACGGGCTTGTCGGTCGCGATCTCGGCGACGCCGATGGCGTTCAGTTCGAGCGTCTTCGCGGCGATGTGTTCCATCGTGTTGACGTTGACGGTGTATTTGGGGGCCTGAACCGTCGCCGACACCATCTGGGTGCCGAGCTTCAGCCAATAGGCGCGGCCGGGGATCAGCGACTCATCGGCGAGCCAGACGATGGTCGATTCGAACTGGTCGGAGACTTCAGGCGGCGCGTCCGCAGTAGCGATCACGTCGCCGCGCGAACAATCGACCTCGTCGGCGAAGCACAAGGTGACCGACTGACCGGCGACCGCTTCGTCGAGTTCGCCGCCAAGCGTCACGATCTTGCTGATCGTCGAGGTTTTGCCGCTGGGCAGGACGCGGATGGCGTCGCCGGGGTGGGCAGTGCCGGTCGCGATCTGGCCGGAGAAGCCGCGGAAATCGAGGTTGGGCCGGTTGACCCATTGTACCGCCATGCGGAGCGGCTTGGTTTGGTCCGCCTCATTGTCGAGCGCGACGGTTTCCAGATGCGCCATCAGCGGCTTGTCCGCATACCAGGGCGTGTTCACCGAATTGTCGGTGATGTTGTCGCCCTTGAACCCCGAAATCGGCATCGCAGTGAAGTCTGTGATGCCGATGCTGGTCGCGAACGCCGTGTAATCGGCAACGATGGCGTCATACTTGGCTTGGTCGTAGCCGATCAGGTCCATCTTGTTGACCGCAAGCACGATGTTGCGGATGCCGAGCAACTTGGCGAGGTAGCTGTGCCGCCGCGTCTGGACGAGCACGCCCTTGCGCGCGTCGATCAGAATGACCGCGAGATCGGCGGTCGAGGCGCCCGTCACCATGTTGCGCGTGTATTGCTCGTGCCCCGGGCAGTCGGCGACGATGAACTTGCGCTTCTCGGTCGCGAAGAAGCGATAGGCGACGTCGATGGTGATGCCCTGTTCGCGCTCGGCGGCGAGGCCGTCGACGAGCAGCGCGAAGTCGATGTCCTGCCCCTGCGTCCCCATCCGCTTGCTGTCGGCTTCGAGGGTGGCGAGCTGGTCCTCGAAGATCATCTTCGAATCGTAGAGCAAGCGCCCGATCAGCGTGGACTTGCCGTCGTCGACCGACCCGCAGGTGATGAAGCGCAGCAGGCTCTTGTGCTGGTGGACCTCCAAATAGGCGTCGATGTCCGACGCGATCAGCTCGTCGGTCTTGTAAATGACATCCGACATCAGAAGTAACCTTCCTGTTTCTTCTTTTCCATGCTCGCAGCCTGGTCGTGGTCGATGGCGCGGCCCTGGCGCTCGCTGGTTGTCGTCAGCAGCATTTCCTGAATGACCTGCGGCAACGTCTTGGCTTCGCTTTCGACGGCACCAGTGAGCGGATAGCAGCCGAGCGTGCGGAAACGGATCGAGCGATCGACGGGCACCTCGCCGGGCTTGAGCTGGAAGCGCTCGTCATCGACCATCAGCAGCATGCCGTCGCGCTCCACGGTCGGGCGCGGCGCGCTGAAATACAGCGGCACGATCTCGATATTCTCGAGGTGGATGTACTGCCAGATGTCGAGCTCGGTCCAGTTCGAGATCGGGAAGACGCGGATGCTTTCGCCCTTGGCTTTCCGCGCATTGTAGAGGTTCCACAGCTCGGGCCGCTGGTTCTTTGGGTCCCAGCCATGCGTCGCGGTGCGAAAGCTGAAGATGCGCTCCTTGGCGCGGCTCTTTTCCTCGTCGCGCCGTGCGCCGCCGAACGCCACATCGAACCCGTATTTGTCGAGCGCCTGCTTCAGCCCCTCGGTTTTCCACATGTCGGTGTGCAGCGAGCCATGGTCGAACGGATTGATGCCGCGTTCGACGCACTCGGGGTTCTTGTAGACGAGCAATTCCATGCCCGCATCGCGCGCGGCCTTCTCGCGCAGTTCGTACATCGCCTTGAACTTCCAGGTCGTATCGACATGGAGCAGCGGGAAGGGTGGCGGCGAGGGGTAGAATGCCTTGCGCGCCAGATGCAGCATGACCGCCGAATCCTTGCCGACCGAATAGAGCATGACCGGTTTTTCGGCCTCGGCCACCACCTCGCGCATGATGTGGATGCTCTCGGCTTCGAGCCGCTCGAGATGGGTCAGGGTCTTTGTCATGCTGGAGTCTTTGTCATGTCTAGGGCTGCCTCGACTGCGGCGATTTCGGATTTCAGCCACATGGTTTCGCTGAGATTGCTGTTCCCGCTAGCGACCAGCAGATGGTCGAGCGCAATCTTCTTTATCTTTAGCGCGGCCAAGTTTTGCGGCTCCGCCCCCAGCGCAACGTCGAGTAAATGGATCGCCTCGAGCGGACGTCCGGCCTCGACATGGACCTGCGCGCGCTTGGCGAGCACATCCGCTCCACCCGCCAGTTCGGCAAGATCGGCGTTCACGGCAGAGCGCGGGACGCCGTAGAGTTCGGTCGTCCCGTCCTCATAATGCAGCCAGCCGGCATATTCCTCCCAGATGGTCTTGACCGCCCAGCTGACCTTGCCGTGGAACTGACCGATCTGGAGGTGCTCGGGCAGCGCGACCGCGCGCATCAATTCGTGCACGGTCTTGCCCGCGTTCATCCCGTCGAGCGTGTAGTCGCGGACCCACGACACCGCGGCGTGCATCTTGTCGATATCGGCGCGGATTTTCGCTGCGCCGTGGATCGGCTCGCCATGCCCGGTAATGATCGTCTCTGCGTTCAGTGCGCGGAGCTTTTCGAGGCTCTTGAGGTAATTCCACACCGCGCGCGGCTTATCGCCGCGCAGGGTGCACAGGAACGGCATCGACAGCCACACCGGGCCGACGAGATTGCCGGTGAAGGCGATCCGCTCGTGCGGCATCCAGACGATGAGGTTATCGACCGTCTCGCCTTCGGGCGCGTGGATGAGTTCGAACACGCGCCCGCCCTGTTCGACGGTCAGATGCCGGTCGACGAGGACATCGGGCACCACCTCGGGCGCGGGTTTGGGTGCGCCGCCGCGTTGCAGCGTGCTGCCCCACAGCTTCTTGCTGCGCGGCCCGAAAAACGGCTGGAGACGGTTCATGTCTCCCCATGCCTCGTTGTAGCCGGGACCGCCGATGACCTTTGTGCCTGCTTCCCTGAACACCGGCACGCCGCCGAAATGGTCGGCATGGCTTTGGGTCAGGACGATGTGGCGCAAGGGACCGGTGCGGTGCGGCTTAAGCAGCGCGACGTTGCGTGCCTGGTTGGCGTCGTCGAAGAAGCCGGTGTTGACCATCAGGTCGCCGTCATCGGTCGTGACCAGATAGGCGTTGGAGATATCACGCGCCATGAACACGAACGGCGTGATCGCCACCGCCTCGGTCTGGGTGTCGCCCGCGCGGGCGAGGGTGGCGAGCGGGACGGGCTTGGTGGTTTCGCTCATGCCGCGAACTCGATCATGACCTTGGCCGATTGCGGGGTCGCCGCAATCTCCAGCCCTTCGAGCACGCGGTCGAACGGGAGGGTGTGGCTGATGAGCGCCGCGATCTTGTCCTTCAGACGCGGCATTGCGGCGACGACATCGGGGAATTCGTCGGGGTAACCGACCGCCGTGGTGATCGTCATTTCGCTGGTCAGCATCGGACCCGCCGGGAGTTCGATGGGCTTCATATAGGCCGCCGTGATGACATGGCGCGCATGGCGTTTTGCCATCGAGACGACATCGGCGAGGATCGAGGGCGCCCCTGCCGCGTCGATATACGCATCGGTCAGCGACCGCTCGCGCCCGAAATAGTGCTCGGTACCGTGCATTTCCTTGATGCGCGCCACGCTGTCCTCGGTGCCGGGGTTGATCGTCCGCGCCCCGAGCGTTCGTGCGCGTTCGAGGCGTTCCTCGGCAAGGTCGAGCGCGACGACATCGCAACCACGATCCACCGCCCACATCACCATGCCGAGGCCAATGGGGCCGCAGCCGAACACGACAAGCTTCGTCCCCGCCTTGGCCTCCGCGCGGTTGACCCCGTGCAGCGCCACCGCCAGCGGCTCGCACATTGCCGCCACGTCGTAGGGAATGCCTACCGGGATAGGCAGGATCGAGTCGCCCAACCGTGCCTCGCGCACCAGCAGCTCTTCGGTGAACGCACCTTCGGGGCCGCCGCTGCCGATGAAGCTGGGCGTGTTCATGGGGTTGACGATCACCGGCTGGCCGACTTCGACGCCTACGACATCGCGGCCGACGAACATTACTTCGCCCGCGCCCTCATGGCCGAGCGCCGTTGTACCTTCGGCATTGCGGCTCATGCCGCCGACTTTGATGTAGCTCAGATCGCTGCCGCAGATGCCGCACGCCTTCATCTTGACGACGACATCGGCGGGGCCGGGTTCGGGCCGCTCGTAACTGTCGAGCCGGACATCGCCGACGCCGTGGATGTTGAGGAGTTTCATGGGTCTGCTCCTAACCGCGGATCATATAGCCGCCGTCGACCTTGATGGTCTCGCCGGTGATGAAGGCGCTCGCGTCCGAACACAGAAACGCGCCGATCCCCTCGAAGTCGGCGACCGCGCCGGTGCGTTTCATCGGCGTGATCGGCGCGTAAAGGCCGTTGAGATACTGGACCGCCGGGCCATCGGCGGGCCCCATCATCGGCGTGATGATGAGGCCCGGTGCGACGACATTGGCGCGGACGCCAAATTCGCCCATTTCTGCGGCGAGGCAGCGAATGACGGCCGCGACCGCGCTCTTGGAGGCGGCATATTCGGCCTTGCCCGGCAGCCCCTGAAACATCGACAGGCTGCCGCACGCGACTAGGCTGCCGCCAGGTTCGCCCGCCTCGGCACGCGCTTTCATATGGCGCGCACCCTCGCGCAGCGTGAAGAACGCGCCGTCGAGGGCGGTCTTTTTGAAATCGTGCCAATGCTCGGTCGGCATGTCGAAAATCGATTTGTAGCGCGGGCTGGCGCCCGAATTGGCGAACACGCAGTCCACGCGCCCGAAATCGGCCATGAGCTGGTCGTAGCCGCCAAGGATCGCATCCTCCGACGACACGTCGACGATATAGGTTTCGACCCGGCCCGCGCCCGCCGCAAGCAGTTCGGCCTTGGCCGCTGCGTTCTTTTCGGCGTTGCGCGCCCAGATGGCGATGTCGCCGCCCTGCTTGGCAACACCCGTCGCAAAGCCGAGGCCGATGCCGCCATTGCCGCCGGTGACAAGCGTCACCTTGCCCGTGCAATCGAAAAGACCGTCTGCCATGAACCTCTCCTGCGCCTGTTCGCGGCGCTTCCTGTCACGGACCTTCCGCCAGCAACCGCGCCGCCGCAATCGCCCATAGTATCGACACCAGGCCGTTTTATCGGCAGATAGCCAAGCTCGATAATTCGGGGGCATGCCGTGGCGCAGGAGAGTTTCGGAACGTCGGTGGTCGAGGCCGAACTGGCGATCACGGGTGCGACCGTGCAGATCGTCCGCTTCCATCTCGACGAACCGACCAACCGGATTTTCCACCGCGACGATCATTACTGGCTCGATCTGTGTCTGTCCCCCCGCCCTGAAAAGGCGCGCGGCTGCTACAGCGAGCGCTGGGGACCGCACCGGTTCGAACGGCTCGGCGACATCTTGCTGCTGCCGCCCGGCGAGACACTGCACATCCGGACCGACGGGCAGGGCGAACAGATTTCGGTGGTGTGCGAGATCGAGCGTCGCGCCATCGACCGCTGGCTGGGCGGGGGTATCGAATGGACCGACCGGCGGCTCGCCGCGAGCCTCGACATCGTGCACCCGCACATCCGGTCGTGCCTGTTCCGACTTGCCGGCGAGGCGCGCCAGCCCGGCGCGGGCAGCGATATTCTGACCAAGATGATCGCGGGCCAGCTTGCCATCGATGTCGCGCGTTATTGCCAGGCGATCGCCGAGGGACCGATCACCGGCGGCCTCGCGTCATGGCGGTTGCGCCTGATCGATCGGCGACTCGAGAGGCCGGGGCCGATGCCGACGCTCGGCGAACTCGCCGAACATTGTGCGCTATCGGTGCGACAGTTGACGCGCGGGTTCCAGTCGAGCCGGGGCTGCACCATCGGCGAACATATCGCGCATACGCGGATCGAGATGGCCAAGCGACAATTGGGGAGCGACGACAGCATCAAGGGCATCGCCTTCGGCTTGGGCTTCGCGTCCCCTTCCAGCTTCGCCTATGCGTTCCGCCGCGCGACCGGGATCACCCCGCGCCAGTTCCGCCAGCGTCAGATGGGCAAGCGGGGCTAATGGCCCGAAGTCGATAGTTTGTCTCTATCTCTATATCTTGCGCGATAGGCCCGTCGGCGCCGACGCCGCATGATGCGCCGAAAAACAGGATGAGGACAGGCCGATGATCACCGGACGCCACTACCAAAATGCGTATGTGACCCGCAACGTCGACAAGGCAGTCGCTGAATTCCGCGAACGCGCCGATGTCCGCACGGTCATGGAAATCGAAACGCCGGTGAAGGTCTGGACGCCGCAGGGCGAAGGAGTGGGCGTGCAAAAGCTCGCTTTCGTCTGGGTCGAGGATCTCAACTACGAGTTGATCGAGCCCAAGGAAGGCGATGTGCTCGCCATCTACCGCGACGCGCTGCCTGCCGACGACAGCTTGCAATTCCATCATGTCTGCCATGTCGTCGACGACTGGGACGCGCTCTGGGGGCGGGTGCAGGCACAGCCCTATCCGGTGGTGCTCAAGGGTGGCACGCCGGGGATGCTGGAATTCTGCTATATCGATACGCGCGAATGGCTCGGCCACTACACCGAATATGTGTGGATGGTGCCCGAGCGCTGGGCGGCGATGGGAGCACGGATATGATGACGACGACACGGTTCGGCACGCGCGATATTGCGCGTGCCAAGGCGTTCTGGCGTCCGATTGCGGAAATGGTCGGGGCGAAGACGATCTACGACCGCGACAACATGATTTCGTTCCGGGGCGAGACGGGGAGCATGTTGCTGATCGGTGTGCCGTTGAAGGGCGAGCATGAGGTTGGCAACGGCAATATGGCCGGGTTTCAGGTATCGAGCCGTGAACTGGTCGACGCCGTTCATGCCAAGGCGCTCGAACTCGGCGGCAGCGACGAGGGCGCGCCGGGGATACGCGGCGACGACCCGAACGGCTTTTACGGTGCCTATTTCCGTGACCTCGACGGCAACAAGCTGGTCGCTTTCCGCTTCGGCCCGCCCGACGCATGAGCGGGTTCGACGCCGCGAAATACGGTCCTTGGGCACTGATTACCGGGGCATCCGAAGGGACCGGCGCAGAGTTTGCGCTGCGGCTCGCCGATGCGGGTTTGAACTGCATCCTGATTGCGCGACGCGAGGGGCCATTGGCCGACCTTGCCGAACAGGTCCGCGCCAAGGGCGTCGATTGCGTGTCCGCCAGTGTAGATCTGACCGCACCCGACGCAACCGACCGCATCGTCGCGGCGGTGGGGACGCGCGAAGTCGGCCTGTTCATCGCCAATGCCGGGGCGGACACCAATTCGTCGCTGTTCCTCGACCGCGAAGTCGGCGACTGGGAACGGCTCGTTACTCTCAACATCGTCACCACCATGCGGAACTGCCACCATTTCGGGCAGGGGATGCGTGCACGGGGGCGGGGCGGGATGATCCTCGTCGGCTCGGGTTCGTGCTATGGCGGACTGCACGGCATGGGGGTTTATTCCGGGGTCAAGGCGTTCGACATTTGCTTCGGCGAAGGACTATGGGCCGAAATGCGCCATGTCGGTGTCGACGTCCTCAACCTGATCCTCGGTCGCACGAATACGCCTGCCCACCACCGCATTTCCGAAGCCAACGGACGACCGTTCGACCCGACCGGCATGGCGAGCGCCGCCGATGTCGCGCGGATCGGGCTGGAGCAACTGCCGCACGGCCCTGTCTATAATTGGGGGCAGGCGAACGATGTCGCGGGCTACGCCCCCAATTCGCCCGACGAGCGCCGTGTGCGGATTGAGCGCATCGAAGCCATGACGGGACAATATCTGAAGGCCAAAGAATGACCGACCGCGAGGCGATCACCGACCTGATCTACAGATACTGCCGCGCGATGGACCGCATCGACCGTGAACAAGGTTATGCGATCTGGCACCCCGACGGCACCGCCGATTACGGCGCCGAAGTCTATCAGGGCAGTGCGCGCGGCTTTGTCGATCAGGTCTGCGAACAGCACGCCCGAATGCTGCGCCACTCGCATCAAGTGACCAACATCATCCTCGAAGTCGATGGCGACCGGGCAGGCAGCGAAAGCTATTACACGACCGCACTCCGCATGATGCGCGAAGATGTCGCGCACGAAATCCGAGTCTGGGGCCGCTATATCGACACTTGGTCGAAGCGCGACGGGCGCTGGGGCATCGATCACCGCATCGCCCTCCGCGATTTCGATGACATCCGTGCCGTCACCCCGATGAGCGACGACCAGCGCAGCCGCCGCGACCACAACGACCCGTCCTATACAGTGCTGGAATGAAAGCCGCCTATATCCTGAACGGTACGGTCGAGGTGGGCGATCTGCCCGATCCGGTGCCGGGCAAAGGCCATGCGCTGGTCCGCACGCGCAGCTGCGGGCTATGCGCGTCGGAGGCGCATTTCCTTCACGCCGGACAGAACGTCATCGACTTGTCGAAACAGTTCGGTGGGCCGTACGCTGCGCTCGACCAGTCGCGGCCTTTCGTCCCCGGCCATGAATATGTCGGCGAAGTGATCGATTATGGCCCGGGCAGCAAGCGCCCGGTCAAGCCGGGACGCAAGGTCACGTCGGTTCCCATCATGCGGCAATCGGGCAGCCATTCGGTCATCGGGTTCAACAACGACTGCCCCGGCGGGTTCGGCGAGTATATGCTGCTCGACGAGGACATGCTGATCGAAGTGCCGTCGGGCCTCGACGACGATCTCGCGGCGATGACCGAGCCGCTCGCGGTTGGCCTCGAACATGCGCGGCGCGGAATCCCCACGAAGGAGGATTGCGCGCTGGTCATCGGGTGCGGGGCGATCGGGCTGGGCGTGATTGCGGGCCTGAAGCTGATGGGCATCGCGCCCATCGTCGCGGCCGATTATCACGAGGACCGGCGCGCGCAGGCGATTGCCATGGGGGCCGACATTGCGGTCGATCCGCGCACCTTGTCGCCCTATGCGCCGATCCCCGACCTCGGCAACCGCCAGCCCAATCTGGTCTACGAATGCGCGGGCGTGCCGGGGCTGTTGCAGCAGATCATCCAGTCGGTCGCCTTCGGCGCGCGGATCGTGATGGGCGGCTATTGCATGGAGGCCGACAGCCTGTTCGTCTTCGCCGCGCAGAACAAGCGGCTGACCGTCCATTTCGCGGGCGGGGAGGAAGCGCAGGACATGGAACTGGCGCTTCGCTCGATTGCCGACGGCAGGGTCGATGTTTTGCCGTGGATCGGCGCGCGGATCGGGCTTAGCGGGGTCGGGAGCGCTTTGGCCGAAATGTCCGGTCCGCTCGCTCCGGTTCGGACTGTGGTCGACCCGCGGCGGCTGTGATGAAGATCGGCTATATCGGCCTGGGTTCGCTCGGGAGCCCGATTGCCCGGTGCATCGCACGGGGCGGGTTTCCCCTGACCGTCTATGACATCGTCCCTGCCGCAATGGAGGGGTTCATTAGCAAGGCAGCGTCTCCGCAAGAGGCGGCGTTCGCCTCCGACGTGCTGTGCGCCTGCGTGCGGACTGACGCCGATATGGTCGAGCTGACACAGAGCGGCAGCGTGTTTGCCGCGCTGGGGGCGGGCGGCGTCTTCATCGTTCATTCGACCATCGCCCCCGAGCTTGCGGAGGCATTGTCGGCACAGGCAGCAAGGCACGGCGTGGCGGTGCTCGATTGCGGCGTGTCGCGTGGCGGGGGCGGGGCGGAAGTGAATGGCGATTTGTCGATTTATCTCGGCGGCGATGCTGCAACGGTGGAGAAGGTGAAGCCGCTGCTCGACTGCCTCGGGACGTATCAGCTGCTCGGGCCGGTCGGCTCGGGGATGAAGGGCAAGCTGCTCAACAACCTCGTCTCAATCGCCAATTACGGCATGGCGGCGCATATCCTGGAGCTGGGCGAGCATCTCGGTTTCGACCGCGCGCAACTGCGCGAGATGCTGATGGCGGGATCGGCACAGGGGTTTGCGATGCGGGTCGCGCCAGGGTTCGTGTCGCCCGAGCGCGCGCCGAACATGCTGACCTTGTTCGACAAGGATGTCGCGCATGCGCGAGCGCTGGCCGACCCTAGCTTGCCGTCGATGAAGGCGTTGCTAGCGGCGGCGCAGTCGATGGTCGACCTGCTTGCCGAAAAGGCGAAACCTCAGCCCTGACGATAGCTCGCCATGCGGATGAACCGGTCGTCCGCGCCGAAGTGGAACACGTTGATCGTGCGCCGCTCGCTGCCGTCGGGCAATTTCGAATGCACCTCGGTCGCGCAGCAATCGTCGGCCATCATGACCGGGCCGGGCTGGGGGTTGTTCGACGGGTGTTCGAACAGCCGCGCATAAGTGGTGCGGATGGCGTCGATGCCCGAAACGGCGCGTCCGTCGGGCCAGACGATCTCGGCGTTATCGGAGAACAGCGCGGCGAAGGCCTCCAGGTCCTGCGCGCGCATGGCGGCGAAATAGGCGGCGACGGCATCGGTGCGGCTCATAGCAAACTCCCTCCATCGACGGGATAGATTTGGCCGGTGACGAACCCCGCCCCGTTTGAGGCGAGCCAGACGACCAGCGACGCGACCTCTTCGGGTGTCGCAACCGGCCTGCCGATGACGGTATGGCGCGACCGTTTGGCCATGTCTTTCGCGCTCGTTCCCTCGAACGCCCGCTTGAAGAACCCGTCGCGGAAGCGGCTCCCTGCGCTGAACGCGGCGGGGTCGCTCGACACCGTGCCATAGGGCGCGACGCAATTGACGCGGATGCCGTGCTGGCCGGTTTCCTTGGCCAGCACCTTGGTGAAGCCGTGGACGGCGGCCTTGGCGGCGGAATAGACCGGCAGCATGTAATCGCCGACGATCCCGGCCGTCGATCCGATGTTGACGATGCTGCCCGATTTCCGCGTGATCATGCCGGGCAGGACGGCGTGGGTCATGCGGAGCGTCGTGCCGAGGTTGAGATCGATGTCGGCCATCCAGCTTTCGGACGCGGAGTCGGCGAAGAACCCCGCGCCGACATTGCCGCCGACATTGTTGACCAGCACATCGACGGGGCCGAACTCCGCCGCAACGGCAAGAATGCGGGCGGGGCTGGCGGGGTCGAGCATGTCTGCCGCAACGAAGCGGGCGTCTGGCGCACCGCGTTCCTTTGCCAGTTCCACAAGCTTCGCGCCTGCCGCTTCGTCACGCCCGACTGCGACGATATTCGCGCCTTCGCTCGCAAATTCCAGCGCGGTTGCGCGCCCGATATTGGCGGTCGCGCCGGTGACAACGACGACCTTTCCGGCCAGCCCGGTGTTCATGCGGCAGGGCTGTCGGCAGGTGCGCGGGTGAGGACCATCGCATCGCGCAAAGGCGTGTGCCGCGCCTCGTCGTCGCGCTGGACGTCGACCGCGAGCGAGACATGCGCGAGGCTGAGCATCAGGTTCATCAGCCGCTGTTCGGCGGCGTCATGGTCGGCGAGCGGACGGGCGTCGAGACGGTCGAGTGCGGCGGCAGCCAACGGCGCGCCTGTAGCAAAGAACGCTGCGCGATCGTCCTCGCTCGATGCCCCGCGCAGGGCGGCGCGGTTCGCGCTTCCCTCGACCGCCCATCGTTCGACGAATGGCTTCAGTGCCTCGAACCCCGCCGGTAGCAGAATCACTGCCCGGTCTCCGCGCGATAGTCGGCGACCGCCTTGTCCACCGACACGAACAGGTGACGGCACAGCGCTTCCTGCGTCTGGAAATGGATATGCGTCAGCGCGCCGCTCTCCAGGCCGCGCTGTCCGGCCGCGATGACCGAGCGGTCCTCGGCGTGAATGTCGCGCGCCGTCGCCATCGCATATTCGCGCCCAAAGCGTTCGCTGGCGCTGGCGTCGTCGCCGACCCAGTAGAGCCGGATCACGCCCCGCGATTTCGATGCCGAGACCGGATAGACGACATGCGAGAAGTGCTGGACCGCTGTGCCCAGAATGAAGAAATTCGGGAACAGCGCAAAATAGCTGCGGCCGTGCGCCCCTGATACCAGATTACGCTTCGCCGCTGCGACTGCGCCGCGCCCGAAACCGAGCGCCGCGAACGGCTTCACCGCCGGGTCGGGGTTGGAATAGAGCGTTTGCGTCCGGTGCGGCCCGTGAAAGCCGAACGCTGCCGGATAGGCGAACGGATTTTCCGCGCTGAACGCGGCTTCGCCCGAGCGCGAATGGATGAAGCGCAGGTGGTAGTTCTCCTGGAAATTATCGTAGGTCAGCTTCCAGTTGGCATCGATGTCATAGACATATTCGCTGAACGTCGTGGCCTGCGCCACCGGCAGCGTTTCGAGTTGCTCGGCAAGCCCCTGTAGCCAGTCACGCAGCGGCGGCGGGTCGGGCGCGAAGTTGATGAAGATCAACCCTGCACAGACATCGGCCGTAACCTGCTTGAGCGCGCAGTCCTTTTTGTCGATGCCGAACGAAGCGAAATCGGGTGCCGAGAGCAGCGCGCCATCGGTGCCGAAGGTCCACATATGATAGGGACAGCTGAACTTCGACCGTTTCCCCTGCGCCTCCTCGACCAGCTGTGTCCCCCGGTGCGTGCAGACGTTGTGGAATGCGCGGATCACGCCATCCTTGCTGCGCACAATAAGGAGCGAGGCTTTGGCAAACTCGATCTCGCGCCGGATAAAGCTGCCGGGTTCGGGCAGTTCGCAGACATGACCGATCTCGATCCAGCTCCGCATGAAGACGGCTTTGCGCTCGAGCTCGTAGTAATCGGGATCGTAATAGGGGGCGGCGGGAATGGGCTCTGTGCCGAGGAACGCGACATCGGCGTCCTTCACCCGTTCGAACATCTGATCCGCATCGGCCATCGCGTCATCCTCGCTTCCCCGCGCGAAGGGTCGGTCAGGTCATTCGCCCGCCTCTGGCAAAATCGTTGAGGATTTGCGCGCACAGCATGATGTCGTCGCGCGAATAGCCTGACAATCGATCCGACAGGAAAGCATCGAGATCATCGCCGAGACGATTGAAGACCTTGCGTCCCGCCGGGGTGAGCGACAGCGTGGCGCGGCGACCGTCGGTCTTGTCGCGCCCCTGGACGATCAACCCGGCATCGGCGAGCTTGTTGAGCTCGGCCGTGATCAGGCTGCGTCCGACCTTGTAGAACTCGGCGAGTTCATGCGGCGCAATCGGACCTCTGCCGATCATCCCGATGATCCACGGCCCGCGTGGTCCCAGCGAGAACTCGACGCAGAGCGCTTTGGTGGCATGGGTAAACTGACCCCGCGCCGAAGTCAGCGCATGGGTGAAGGCGCGCATATCCTCATGGCTGAGCGCGCGCTCAGCCGTTCCGGAATTTTCGACTGCGCGAAGCGGCACCGCTGACTGTTCCCTTGAGTGGCGGGCCTGCCCTAATCGCCTGCGCGCCTTCGGCGCAAGGCTAACTGCGCTGTCCACGGATTTCAGCCCTTCTTAGCCCAGGACCGGCAGACGCCGGTCGCGCCGACCGGTCCGCCCGTCAGCAGTTGGCATTTGCCGCAGCCTGCCGCCGTCGCTGTGAAGAAGGCGCATTGGCCGCAGGCCTTGGCGGGGTCTGTCGATACCGGCACGAACCCCAATGCCTTACGCATGCTTTTTTGGCTGGCGGGTAGCGTGTCGGGGTTGAAGCATACCGCATCGGCGGCGCGCGCTGCGGTTGCGAACCCGAAAGCGACGAGCGGTGCGACGCCCGCAAGGCCGAGGAAAGTACGTCTAGTGCTGGGGGGCATGGCTCGGCTCCGGGCTGATGCGGCGTTCGACCAGTTCGAACAAATAGCCGTCAGGGTCGGCAATTGTCATGATGCGATACCCCTTCATCACGTCGCGGATGGGGGAGGGCGCATAGCCCGCCGCCTTGAGCCGCGCAGCTATCGCGTCGAGGTCGGGCACGCGCAGCGCGATGCGGCTGAGGCCGTTGCCCTGGACGATCTTCGCGCCGCTCTTGCCTTCGTTGAGCAGGATGATGCCCGGTTGCGGGTGCTCCTTGCTGAAACCCAGGATGATCTCGCGCGCTGTGCCGCGCGGAATTTCCGCCACAACGACCATACCGAGTCCGGCCGTGTAGAAACGCAGCGACGTGTCGATTGTGCTGGTCCGCAGACTCGGTCCTATCAGGGTCGGAAGTTCCTGCGCCGTCGCGGGGATCGCCGCAACGGCCAGCAACAGCGCGGCAATCCGCCTCATGCGACCAACTCGCCGATGCTCTTGTTGGTTTCCAGACTCGCCGCGCCCCATTTGTCGACCGACACGCCCATCAACTGCTGGAGCGTCAGCCCGACGCGCGCGACCGAGGTGCCTTCGCCCTTGATATGCTGGCCGGTCTTCACGCGACCGCCGCCGCTGCCGGCAGTCATCATCGGGATATTGTCGATGGTGTGGAATTTGGCGAATTCGGTCTCGCTGTGCGCGAAGACGAGCGTGTTATCGAGCAATGTGCGGTCGCCCTCCTTCACCCCGTCGAGCGCCGAAACGAACGTCGTCCATCCTTCCATGCACTTGTTGACGAACCAGGTCGCGTCGGGCTGATAGCCCAAACGACTATCGAGCGGTTCCTCGTGCGTCAGCTGGTGGTGGGTGATCGTGCTGCCGATGCGGGTCAGCGACGACGCGCCGTTGTTGAAATTCATGTTGAACACCCGCGTGTTGTCGCACGCCAGCGCCATCACCAGCAGGTCGGTCATGAGCTTGTGGTTGACCATGACGTTTTCGATGTCGGCGGTCACCGGGCGCTCATTGGGCGCGGCGGGGACGACACAGGCCTGCTTCGGCTCGGGCTTGGTGAGTTCCACGTCGAGCTGCTTTTCGATCTGGCGCAGCGAAGTGAAATACTGGTCGAGCTTGGCCTTGTCGGCGGCCCCGAGCCGCGCGTCGAGCGCCTGGCGCTGGTCGCCGATGGCCGACAGCACGCTGCGCCGTGCCATCGTGGCGGGATCGGGCGTGAAGTCGGCCTTGTTCGGATCGCGGAAGCCGGTGCCGAACAGCCGCGCGTAGAGCGCAGCGGGCGACCCTTCCGCCGGGTTGAGATTGCCGTTGCCGCGTCCGCTGAGCGAGTTGCGCGGGTCGCCGGTCGAGGAGAGTTCGAGCGAGCGAAAGCGGGTGCGCGTGCCGATGACGTCGCCGATCAGCACGTCGAAAGAGGCGGCGGGAAGGTTGCCCTCCGCCGTCGCCGCCATACCGGTGCGGATGCCGATGCCGCCGCTGGTGTGCGGCAGGTTGGCCTTGCCATCGAGCGGAATGTTGAAGTCCGACAGGATGTTGATCTTGTGCTGCAGCGCGCGGATCGGTTCGAGTTCGGGTTTGAGGTCGTAATCCTTGCCGACCTTGTCGGGGTACCAGCGGTTCGGGTTGACGCCGAGACCCCAGAACCACGCGCCGAAGCGGACCGGCATCGGCGCACCGGTCGCGGCCATCGCCGTGCCGTTCCCATCGAGGAAAATGTCGAGCAGCGGCAGGCCGACCGCGACGGCCGCCCCTTGCAACGAGCCGCGCAGCAGGCTGCGACGGTTGAAATCGAAGGTCATCGGCGTGTTCCCATGTTCGAGAAGGCAACGGTGGTGGGGGCGCCCAATGGCTTGACGGCGACCCGCCAGGCATCGGGCATGGTCGCGACCTGCTGGAACAGGTCGGCGATCCGGTAGCCCTTGGCAGCGAAGGTCTTTTGCAGGACGGCAGAGGCCTCCAGCGCGTCCTCGGTCGAGCGGCCCGTCGCATATTCGAGCGCGCGGTTGGCGACGCACTCGGTGGTGGCGGGATTGGCGGCGAGCGCCCGACCCAGTCCCGCAGCACCCGTAACCGCGACATCCTCGACCTTCGACGACACGTCGATGGGCGCGCCATTCTCGGTCTTGCGCCCCGACCCAATCCCGTCGAATCGTTCGAGCGGCAGGCCGATGGGATCGGTCAGGGTATGGCACCCCGCACAGACCGGATCGCTGTTGTGCACGCTCAGCCGGATGCGCGCGGTCGGCATCGTCTTGTTGTTGATGTCCTGCACGGCGGTGAAATTCACATTGCCCGGCGGGTTCGGGACCGGCTGGCAGAGCAGCAGTTCCCGCACAGCGCGCCCCCGGATCGTCGGCGAGCTGCGCCCCGAATGCGAATAGAGCGCGAGGAATCCGGCCTGCGCCAACAGCCCGGCCCGGTCTCCGTCGGCGGGAAATTCCTGGGCTTCCCACCCGACGGCTGCGCGCACCGGCACCTGATAGACCGTGCCCAGCGCACGCGTCATGAAAGTGCGGCGCGTCGTGAACAGGTCACGATAATCGCCGCCGCGGGTCACGAGCTGGTCGACGATGGTGCGCAGCATCTGTTCGGGCAGCGCCATCGCCACATCGCGGTTGAAACGCGGATAGACGAGCGGATCCTTGGCGATCTCGTCGAACTTTTCGAACAGCAGCATGTCGGCGAAAAAGGCGCGCACGCCCGCCTCGAAGCGCGGCGAGGCGACCATGTGCCGGGCGATGGCATCGAGCTTGGCGGGGTCGTTCAGGTCGCCGTTAGCGGCTGCCGTCAGCAGGACATCGTTCGGCGCCGAATTCCACAGGAGAAAGCTGAGCCGTGCTGCGCGGGCATAATCGTCGATCCGAAGCTCGCCCGCATGCATTGGGTCCGGCTCGGCGGTTTCGATGACATAGAGGAAGTCGGGCGCGACAAGCATTGCGGCAAGAGCAAGTTCGAGTCCCTTGTGAAACGATCCGGTCTTGAGCGTGCCCGCGTCGGCCATTGCGGCATAGGCAGCAAGCTCGCCCTGGGTCATCGGGCGACGGAACAGGTAGCGGCCGATGTGGGCGAGGACTGCACGCGTACAGCCATTGTCGGGCATGGTCGCGTTCCTGGGCGTGCAGCGCAGGAACGAGGCGCGATGCGCGTCATCGAACACTTGCCCGGCGATGCTGCGCGCCATCGCGTCGAATTGCTCGAGGCCGGTCGGCGAGATCGTGGCGCTGGTCGCGCCGGTCGCGATCAGCTGGTGCTGTGGACGCACGATCGGCTCGAAACGACCCGCGACCCGGATGTCGGTACCGAAGATGTCGGCGATGGTGTTGCGATATTGCGCTTCGGTCAGCCGCCGCATCGCCACGACCTGCCCGAGTGGGCGGGAGGCGGCCGCCGGCGCGGCGGCGCTAACCTTCACCTCCTCCTTCGGCGCGCAGGACGGGAGTGCGAGCGCGGCAAGGATGAGGGCGAGCCGTTTCACTTCGTTGCTCCCGCGATCTGCGCCGCCGGGACGCGGTCGAACACGAACGCAGGTACGGCAGCGACGTCGAACGCGGCGGACACCGTCGTGCACTGCCCGGTCGTGGGATCGCGGCCGCCATCAGCGAGTTTCTTGAGCGTGTTGTATTGCGCGGCGCAGTCCATCCCCGCGCCGACCGCCGCGCCGAAGCCGCCGGTGACCGTCGACAGGATCACGTTGAGCGGCGTCTGATAGGCACCCATCAATCCCGAGATCGATCCGTCTGGCGCGAAGTTCAGGCGCAGGCGCGCGTCGCGCAGATCGTATTCGCCGCGCTGGCCGCGCAAACCCCCGTGGCCGAAAATGCGCCGCAGCCGCATGTCGACCGGTGCGCTGGTCAGAACGCCCTTGTCGATCCGCCCGTGCAGGACATTGCGCCATTTGGCGGTGTGGCCGACGGTGAAACTCGCGCCGGGCAGGATGTTCTGGCGGCTGTCGGAAATCGGCAGGTCGTCGGTCGAGGCGAAGACGATTTCGACGTTTTCGTCGCGGTCGAAACTGTCGATGCCGCGCACGATCATGACCATCGCATGTTCGCCGGTGACGAGGTTGATCTTGGCACCGCGCACGATATCGCCCGCCTTGCCGTCGACGCCGCGATAATTTCTCGTGCAGCCCATCGCGCGATAGGCCTGGTTGTCGATGCCGCGCTCGCCCCTGGGTCCGACGAACTCGGTATGGCCGCAGCCGCCTTTTTCCTGGTCCATGTCGAGGCCGATCGCGGTCTTGCCCTTATATTCGGCTTGCGTCGCACGTTCGGGGAAGAGTTCGGGATCGGCGCAGATATTGGTGTTGTTCGGGCCGAACGCCCAGGCTGCGGAGGCTTTGACGAGTTCGGCCTCACCCGCAGGTGCCGACATGCGCGTACGATCGGGCGGGGCGAGCGTCTTGAGGAAATTCTCGCGCAGCGACCCGGCGAGCCCTTCCGGGCAATCGTCCTTGCCCTGATAAATCGAGGGCGCGAACTCGGTGATGACGAAACCCAGCTCGCCGTCGGTGGGCAGCGGGGGGCCGACCGGAGCTTTGTCCGCCGCGCCGAGTGTGAAGAGCGCAGCGACGGCAAGCGCCGGTCGGGCAAGGCTGGAAAAGCGCATCACTGTCGCTCCGTCGAGAGGGTGAGCAGGACATCGCCGGCAGCCACGTCGGTCGATGACGCGTCGGCGGCAACGAACACCGCCGATCCGCGCCACGCCCATTGCGGGCGGTCGCGGTCGCGCAGGATGGTCCAGTCGCCGACGGGAAGGCTTGCGGCTGCGGCAGCGAAAGGCGTGCGCGCCCCGCACGCGCTGGCACACGCCGACGCAAACAAGGCACGCCCGCCGGAATCTGCCAGGACATAGCCGACGTCGGTCAGACGGGCATCGACCGACGGCGGTGCGACGATCTCGGGTTTGGGAGGGATATAGCCGAGCGCCAGGAACAGATCCTTCCAGTGGTCGCCGCCGATGTCTCCCGGCTTTGCGTCGGCGTTAAAGGCGAAGACCGGACTCCCGTCGAATGCCCATTGCGGACCTTGCGCTCCCTGAACGACCGTCCAGCTGCCGACCGGTTTGGCGTCGCCCGGTGCCTTCAGCGGCGTCCAAGCCGCCGCGCACGGCCCGGTGCAATAAGTCAGCGTCAAGCTGGTTCGCGCGCGCACGCTGCGCAGGCTCAGGCCGTAAAGCGTGCGCCCGTCCTTGCCGACATAGACACGTCCCAGCGGGCTGGAACCGGTCGACACGCCCGACGGAAATGCTGCAGCGTCCGGGGTTGCCGCAACAGCCCCCGATGTTATGGCAAGCGCCAGCCCCAGCGCGAGCAATCGGCGTACGCGCATCATGTCTTTTCGACCCGGAACGCCTTGTGGCAAGCGGCACAGGTCTGGCCGAGCGCCTTGGCCTGAACCCGTATCGCCGCCGCATCGCCCGATTGCGCGGCGGCGGCAAAGACCTGTGCCTGTCTGGCGAAATTATCCTGGGCGGCTTTGAACTGTGCGGGTTGCGTCCAGATTTCGGGCCTGGCAGCCGTCTTCACGCCGGGACGCGGGCCGCTCCCGGCGGGGAAAAACCCGTATTGCGCCTGCGCCGTGCTGCGGATCTGGCGGGCCGAGAGCTGCACGATAAAGACTTGCGGCGCGGGCTTGCGGAGCTCGTCGTTAACATTCTTGAACGCCGCGCCGAGTTCGCGATAGCTGTCGATGCGCGCTTTGTACGGGTCCGCACCGGCCGCAACGATGGGCGCGGCCGTCAGGGCCAGCGTCGCAACTGCGGCAGCGCCGACATTGCGGTATATTCCCCTCGTCCACTGCATCCTGCCGATCCTCAATCTATTTTCTCATACTCGTGATAGTTCAACAATTGAACCTGTAAAGCCACGCCGTCACGTTGCGATGCCGTTGCGTTTCAGGCGAAATTTTTCGGAAACGACAGAAAATGCCGCAAAAGCGCCATCGGCGATGCCGGATGTTCTCACAATCGCGGCGGCGATATATGGGAAATGACGGTGCGTCGGTTCTTCACCTTTGCCCGTTTCGCGCATACCCGCTGTCAGGAATGACGGGATCGACAACCGACCCGCAAAGACCTCGGAGGGGAGGATCGTCTCGTGAAATCCATTCAGAAACTTGCTTTGGTCGGCGTCAGCCTTGGCGCGCTCATGGTGCCGGTTCAGGTCGCAGCGCAGGCGCCAAAGCCCGCAGAGGCCGATGCCAAGGACGCCGATATCGTCGTTACCGGCACGCTGATTCGCAACACACAGGTCGTCGGATCGCAAACCCTAACGGTCGATGCCGCCAAGATCACCGAGCGGGCCGCGACCTCGACCAACGAATTGCTGCGGGCCATCCCGCAAATTGCAAATACGTTCAACGGCCGGATCGAGGGTGACCCGCGTGGCGTCTCCGGAAATGGCACGTCGATCACGCGTCCCAATCTCCGTAACATTCCGTCGACCGGCGCGTCGTCGGGTGCGCTTACCCTGTTGATGGTCGATGGCATGCGCCTCACCCCGGTCGGTGTGAATCAGGCCTCGGTCGATCCCGACGTTATTCCCGTTGCTGTGCTCGAAGGCATCGATATCGTGACCGATGGCGGCTCTTCGCTTTATGGCGCAGACGCGGTTGCGGGCGTCATGAACTTCCGTTCGATGCGGAAGTTCGACGGTATCAAGATCGACGGCAATTCCGCCCATGGGACGACGATCAGGGGGTATAAGGCCTGGGATGCTGCGCTGACGGTCGGCACGAGCTGGGCAACCGGCAATGCCTATATTTCGGGCGGTTACTCGCACCGCAACCTCATCCAGAATTTTCAGGCCCCCTGGACGTCGGGCCTGTCGTACACCGCCGCAGGCATAGGCAGTTTTTCTGGCACCCAGTGCAACAGCCCCGTTGGTACGCAGATCACCTACCGCTATCTTGCGATTCCCGGCGTGTTCACCGGCTGGACCAACAATCCAGCAGCGGGCGGTGCCACGACGCCTATCGGTACGCCTTGTGACGATGTCGCCACCGGCACCTATCTGCCCGAACAAAAGCGTATGAACGTCTTTGCCGCCGTTTCGCAGCAGTTCGGTGACAATGTCGACCTGCGCGTCACGGCTTATTGGGTGAAGCGCGATACCTACATCAATTCCTTTGCACGCGGTTACACGACTCCGGCACAGGCCGCCCCGTCGGGCGCGCCGGGGACGCTAGGCGCGCCGGCAACCTCGCCAACAACGATTCTGGGCGGCACAGGTTTCTCTTTTCTGCCCAATGCGGCCTATCGCAACGCGTTTCAGACCGTCGGGTTCGAGACTTGGGGCATCTCGCCCGAACTGAAGGTCAAGCTGGGTGGAGATTGGCAGTTGCGGGTCAGCACCCATTACGGTCGCTCGACCAACTCGCAGAGCTTCCCTGGCACCGATGCCGTCAAGGCGCAGTGCTATATCAGCGGAACGAGCGGCGGCAGTACCGCTGCATGCAACGGGATCGCCGGCGGCCAGCTCAATCCGCTGAACGCCGCAGCCGCGAGCGCCGCCGTCATCAACGACATCCTCAACTATACGAGCGCACAGGACACGAAGCACGAATTGTTCTATGCTCGGGCGGTTATCGACGGCTCGCTCTTCACTTTGCCCGGTGGCGAAGCGAAGATTGCTGGCGGCATCGAATTTCAGAACAACAAGGCGCAGAGCCGGATCAATGCAGGCACGTTCGGCTCGATCAGCGCCGTTCCGTTCAGCAGCTACAGCCGCAACGCAAAGTCGGCTTTCGCAGAAGTCTCGCTGCCGATCACGACCTTTGCTACGGTAAACGGGTCGGTTCGCTACGACGACTATAGTGACTTCGGCACCACGACGAATCCGAGCATCGGTTTCAAGCTGACACCCGCACCTTGGCTCAAGCTGTTCGGACACTGGAACACGTCGTTCAACGCGCCGACTGCCATTGACGGGTTTGCGTTCGGTACCGGCCGTTTTGTCTGCGGGATTTATGTGGCGGGGAGTACTGTCGCCTCGCAACGTCCCAATGATCCGCTGGGGCGCGACACGAGCAGGCAGGGGACCTGCGCCATGGTCTTGCAAGGGTCGCGACCGGGCCTGAAGCCGCAAACTGCCACAAGCTGGGCTGTAGGCTTTGAAGTGACACCGACACGCAACATCAAATTCGGCGGTCAGTTCTACTCCATTGCGCTGAAGAATACGCTGGGCAGTGTGAACCCGGCCGACAGCACGACCTACACGACGAACCCGACGTTCTACACCTACAACGTCACATCGACCCAATATGCTGCCATTTTGGGGACGCTTGTGAACGGTGCTCAACTCGGCGCGCAGCAGCCGTCCGGTAACATCGCTTTGATCGTGGATACCCGTACCACCAACCTGAATGCAGCGAGGCTGGAAGGTGTGGATTTCAACGCGGCGATCACATGGGATCTGGATGATGTGAACAAGCTGACACTCGGCCTGGATGGGACACGCCAGACCCGTGCGCAGCTTTCTACCAACGGCTTGCTCACGAATGAGCTGTCGCGTGGTAGTCCGGCGCTGACCGCGATAACCTATCTCGCGCTCAGCGGGGGGCCGTTTACCGCCCGGATTGCGTTCAACCATTCTGGCCGCTTCACCGACAATTCCCTGAATAATCTCGGCGTTGCCGAAGAAGTGAATCCTTTCACGACGACCGATGTAAGCGTTGGGTACAGCTTCAGGAATGTCGATGGCCCCCTCAGCGGTCTGTCGGTGCGGCTGAACATCGACAATGCGTTTGAAACGACGCCGCAGACGATCAGGCGCGCAAACACGAACAACGTAAGCTACAACAACTGGACATTGGGTCGCGTGGTCAAGCTGGGCGCGAGCTTCAAGTTCTGATCCGGCGTTAACCCGCTTTCCCGGTTCAGGGGCATCGGCCGGGCAGTTCGCTGTCCGGCCGATTTGCTTTGCGAAACAGGGTTTTCGCCACGGCGATAGACGGCGGCTTGCCTTGACTCTCGACGCCGGCCGATCAGGAGTGGCGCATAGGTGACGAAGGATGCGACAATGACCGAGCCCCGCAAACGCCGGTCGCGCGATCCGGTGGCAACGCGTGCGGACATATTGGAAGCAGCGTGCACGCTGCTCGCCAAGGACGGGCCCGAGGGGATCAGCCTGTCCGAAGTCGCCAAGCTTGCAGGTATCAACCGCGGCACCGCCTACCAGCATTTCGAAACGCGTGAAAAGCTGATCGAGGCGACCACCGAATGGGTGTCGGACAAGATGTTCCGCGCGGTGTTCGGCGATCCGGAGACGCTGGGCGAACGCAATGTCGGCGAAGTCGATATCGCGAGCCTGACCGACCGGTTGCACATGTTCGCGATGGACAATCCCGAACTGTGCCGGATCTGGTTGTTGCAATTGCTGTCCTCGCCAGAACCGTCGCGCGATCCGTTCTGGCGCGAATATGAAGGGTCGCTCGCCCGCTTCGCGGCGACCGAATTCGCCCAGCCGGGGATCGATACGGAGGCGCTGTCGGTGCTCAACCTGGCGGGGGCCTTCCTGTGGCCGGTGTGGGCGCGGTCGCATGCGCATGGCGACGACGACCGGCGCAGCCTTGCGGTGCGCTTTTCGCAAGAGGCGCTCCGCCTCAGCATGTACGGATCGCTGCAAAGCGAGAACTATCCGCTGATCGCCGAACGGCTGGGCCGCGCGCCCAAGGTGCCGGTCAAGCTCCGCGCCGTCGGCGGCTGAGCTATTTTCCCATCGCATTCGAAGGACAAGCCATGTTTTCAGCCATTGTGATCGACAAGACCGACGACCAGCAGAGCGTTTCGCTCCAGCAGGTCGATGAGGCGCAACTTCCCGAAGGCGATGTGACGATCGACGTCGACTATTCGACGCTGAACTACAAGGACGGGCTGGCGATCACGGGCAAGTCGCCGATTGCCCGCAAGTTTCCGATGGTACCGGGCATCGATCTGGTCGGAACGGTGCGCGACAGCAGCCATGCCGACTGGAAGGCAGGCGACCGGGTCGTGCTCAACGGCTGGGGCGTCGGCGAGGGGCATTGGGGCGGCCTGTCGCAGGTCGCACGGTTGAAGGGCGAGTGGCTGGTGCCGCTGCCCGCTGCGTTCAGCGGCAAGCAGGCGATGGCGATCGGCACGGCGGGCTACACCGCAGCTCTGTGCGTCGATGCGCTGGTTGCTGCAGGCGTGACGCCCGATCAGGGCGAAGTGCTGGTGACAGGCGCAACCGGCGGGGTCGGCAGTGTCGCGGTGGCGTTGCTCAAAAAGGCCGGGTTTACAGTGGTCGGCTCAACCGGAAAAGCATCCGAACACGCGTATCTGACGCAGCTCGGCGCCGACGAGATCATCGACCGTGCGACCCTGTCCGAGCGTGGCAAGCCATTGCAGCGCGAACGCTGGGCGGGTGTCGTCGATTCGGTCGGCAGCACGACGCTCGCCAATGCCTGTGCGGCGACCAAATACGGCGGCGCGGTCGCGGCCTGCGGCCTCGCGGGCGGCGCGGATTTCCCCGCCACGGTCATGCCGTTCATTCTGCGCGGTGTGCGCCTGCTCGGCGTGGACAGCGTGATGGCGCCCAAGGGGCCGCGCATGGCGGCATGGGCCCGGCTGGCACGCGACCTCGACCCCGCGTTGCTCGACGTGATCGCGCACGAGATCGGGCTGGGCGAGGCGATTGCCGCCGCGGCCGACCTGATCGACGGCAAGGTGCGCGGGCGCGTGCTCGTCGATGTCAACCGCTAGCACGCCTTCGATCATTTACGGCCCGCCGCTCGACGAGGAGCAGGGCATCGGCGATCTCACGCTCGGTGGATGGCTGCGCGCGGCGACGGCACAGGGCGGCAAGCGCGAAGCGCTGGTCCTGCACGAGGACGGGCAGGCGATCCGCTGGAGCCATGCCGAACTTTGGGACCAGGCGAATGCGGTCGCGCGCGCGCTGATCGCGTGCGGCGTCGGCAAGGGCACGCGGGTCGGCGTGCTGATGACCAACCGGCCCGAATTTCTGGCGGCGGCGTTCGGGACGGCGCTTGCGGGCGGGGTCGCGACGACCTTCAGCACGTTTTCGACGCAAGCCGAGCTCGATTACCTGCTTCAGGCGTCGTGCGTGTCGGTGCTGCTCGTCGAGCGCAAAGTTCTCAAGAAGGACTTTGTCGAAATGCTCGCCGGGCTCGGGCAGGAAGACTATCCCTACCTCACTTACGTCGCCACCGTCGGCACGCCGACCGACGACGTCGAGGGCTGGGACTCTTTCGTTGCGCGCGGCAACGCTGTCCCACAGGCACAGGTCGATGCACGCGCAGCCGGCGTTTCGCCTGCCGATACCGGCGTGCTGTTCTTCTCCTCGGGATCGACCGCCAAGCCGAAAGGCGTGCTGAGTTCGCATCGCGGGGTCACGCTGCAACTGTGGCGCTGGCGGCGGTTCAATAAGGCGGAATCCGACGCGCGGGCGTGGTCGGCGAACGGGTTTTTCTGGTCGGGCAATTTCTGCATGGCATTGGGCGGCGCGCTGACGGCGGGAGGCAGCCTCGTCCTGCAAAAGACCTTCGATCCCGCAGAAGCGCTTACGCTGATGGAGGCGGAGCGCGTGACCATGGCCTATGCCTGGCCGCATCAATATGCCCAGCTCGAGGCCGCACCGAACTGGCTCTCAGTCGATCTATCGGCGCTGCATTACGTCAACACCACCTATGCGTTCGGCAAGCACCCGACCGTCAAGACCGACTGGCAGGAGCCGTGGCACGCGTACGGCAATACCGAGACCTTCACGATCAATTCGATCTTCGATTCGGGGACGCCGGTGGAGCGGATCAACAACAGCCATGGCGAGCCGCTGGCGGGCAATGTCTTCAAGATCGTCGATCCGCTGACCGGTGCGGTCGTGCCGATGGGCGAACGCGGCGAGATCGCGGTCAAGGGGCCGACGCTGATGATGGGCTATCTCGGAATCCCGCTCGCCGACTCGCTCGACAGCGAGGGATTCTTCCGCACCGGCGACGGCGGCTATGTCGATGCAGAGAACCGGCTCTATTGGGAGGGGCGGCTCAACGACATAATCAAGACCGGCGGCGCGAATGTGTCGCCGATCGAGGTCGACGAGCTGATCAAGACCTGCCCGGGCGTGAAGGTGTGCCAGACCGTCGGCGTGCCGCATGATACGCTCGGCGAACTGGTGGTCAGCTGCATCGTCCCGCACGCGGATGCGACGCTCGATGAAGCGGCGGTGCAGGCCTTCGCCAAGGCGCAGCTCGCCAGTTTCAAAGTGCCGCGCCGCGTCCTGTTCTTCGCCGAGGACGAGATCGCGCTGACGGGGACATCGAAGATCAAGACCGCCGATCTGCGCGCGCTCGCCGCGAAGCGGCTGGATGGAGAATAACGACATGGGCAAGTTCACCGGCAAGATAGTGCTCGTGACTGGCGGGGCCGCAGGTTTGGGCCGCGCTTACGCCGAGACCTTCGCCACCGAGGGCGCGCATCTGATCCTCGCCGACATCGATGAAGCCGGAATGGCGGAAACGCAGCGGCTGGTGGAAGCGCTTGGTGCGACGGCGGAATGGCATCGCTGCGACATGTCCGACGAGGCGCAGATCAACGCGCTGGGGGCTGCCGTGCTGGGCAAGCACGACCGGCTAGATGTGCTCATCAACAATGCCGGACTGCATCTGGGCGAAATCGCGCGCGGCTTCTTCGGGCTCGGTCAGGCGAAGTGGCAGTATTTCTACGCGGTCAACGTCATCGGCCCGCTGCTGCTCGCCGAGGCCCTGCGCCCCGCGCTCGCCAAGGCAGAGGGCCTCATCATCAACAAATCGTCGATGGCGAGCTACCAGCCGCAGACCGCCTACGGCATCACCAAGGCGTCGCTCAACATCTTCACCCATGCCATGGCCGCCCAGTTCGGCGTCGACGGCATCCGCTGCGTCGCGATCGCGCCCGGCCTGATGGAAACGCCCGCGTCGAAGGGCGGCGTTGCCGACGACAATTGGGAACGGATCAAGGGGATGCAGTCGGTCAAGCGCCAGGGGACGGCACAGGATATCGCCAACCTCGGGCTGTTTCTCGCCTCCGACGAGGGCAGCTTCGTCAACAACCAGGTCATCCTGTGCGATGGCGGCAACGCGATGCGCGGTTTCCGGATGTGACCGAATTCGATGACTGGCGAGCGATCTGTGAACTGAAGGCGCGTTATTGCCGATGCCTCGATACCAAGGACTGGGCGGGCTACGCGGCGGTCTTTACCGATGACGTCGTCATCGACACCACGGCGGCAGGCGGACCGCGATTCGAGGGGCGCGACATCGCCGTTGCGGGTGTCCGCGCTGCTGTAGAACGCGCGATCACGACGCATCACGTCCACAACCCCGAGATCCTCGTCGACGGCGACACGGCAACCGCCATCTGGGCGATGCAGGACCGCAACATCTGGCCCGAGGGCCGCGCGCTACTCGGCTTCGGGCATTATCACGAGCGCTATGTCCGGACGGACGGCAAATGGCGGATCGCGGAATCGCGGCTCACGCGGTTGCATATAGACTATGTCGGGGACGGCTCCACCCCGACGTGACGTAAAGAACGGTTTCAGCCGTTGGATGCTTCGTCGCTCAGCGAGATCGCCCGCGACGGGCATTGGTCGACAGCGCGACGGACCAAATCCTCGAGCTCCGCTGGCACCTCGCCGACGAGTATGGTGGCATAGCCGTCGTCGTGGAGTTCGAACACTTCGGGGCTGATCCCCACGCAGATGCCGAACCCCGCGCAGACCTCCGGATCGATGCGGACTTTCATCGCGGCGCTGCTTCCACCGCGTCGAACTCGATTGCGATATGCGTCAGGCCACGCAGGATGAAGGTCGGCAGGTAGCTGTAGCGGCGCGCGTCCGCCGGGCCGTGGACGCTCTCGTCGATGCGGATGTCGCTGGTCCGGTCGAACATGCGGTTGAGCGCGACGACTGTTTCCGCTCGCGCGAGCGGGGCACCGGGGCAGGCGTGGCGACCGGCGCCGAAGGCGATGTGCAGCCGCGCGTTCTTGCGGTCGAGCTGGAACTCGCCCGGGTTCTCGAACTTGCGGGCGTCGCGGTTGGCGGCAGCGTTGGCGACGTAGAGAAAAGTGCCTGCGGGCACATCGACGCCGCCCAGCGTCGTCGGCTTCTTCACCAAGCGGAAATCGCCCTTCACCGGCCCTTCGATCCGCAGGCATTCCTCGACGAAATTGGGGATCAGGCTGCGGTCCTCGCGCAGGGTTTTCTGGATATCGGGGCGTTCGGCGATCGTCTTGAAGGCATAGCTGAGCAGGCGGACTGTGGTTTCCTGTCCGGCGGCAAACACATTGGCGGCAATGCGCGCGACCTCGATCGGTTCGGGCACATCGCCGCCGGGGAAAGTGGCAGCGGCGAGCTCGGTCAGGATGCCGTCCTTCGGGTTGACCCTGCGATCCGCGATATACCAGGAGAATTTGTCGTAGAGCCATTCGAGCGGCCCGTGGTTGACCTCGCCATCGGTGCCGCCGACAACTGCCCCGCCGCTGTCCTGCTCGACGCGGATCAAGTGCTTGCGGAACTCGATGCGGTCCTCTGGCGGCACGCCGAGCAGATCGGCGACGACGAGCACCGCGAATTGCTGGGCAAACTCGTTCTGGAACTCGCATTCGCCGCGCGCCAGAAACGTGTCGATCTGCTGGTCGGCCAGCTTCCACATGAAGTCCTCATTCTCCTTGAGGCGCTTCGGCGTGATCAGCGACATGAGCAGGGCACGGTGCTTGGTGTGCTCGGGCGGGTCCATCGTCGGCAACTGATCGTGGAAGGCGGTCTGGTCGCGATATTCCTCGATCAGTTCCGAAATGTCGTCGTTCCCGCGACCCTCCAGCGGGATCGGGCAACCCGCGAACGGGCCGCTGGTCGACATGACATTGGAGAAGCGGGCGGGGTCGTTATAGACCTCCAGCGCCTCGTTATAGCCGGTGACCATGACTATGCCCTGGTGCGGCTCGCGCATGACCGGGCACTGGTCGCGCAGATGGTCGAAATAGGTGTAGGGATCGGTGACGAACCGGTCGCTCAGAAAGAAATTATGCGCGTCGAAGTCGTTGAGCGTCTCGGTCATGATCTCTCCCTCGCGCGTCCCGCCGCAGAATGTCGGGTCGCGAATGTCTGAAAACCTGTGCCGGAGACTAACCGGCTTGCCGCGCATCGGCTACCGGAGCGGCCGTCGGCCCCACGCTTATCGCCCGAACGATTGACAATAGTAAGCATCGTTATTAATTCCACGCTTATGGACGAGAATCCCGGATCACGGCTGGCCGATGTCGCGCGGCTGATGCGCCGTTCTTTCGACGCGCGCGCACGCGGCATCGGCGTGACGCGGCCGCAATGGCAGGTCTTGTCGGCGCTGCGCCGTCACGAGGGTGTCAATCAGGGCAAGCTCGCCGACCTGCTCGACGTCGAACCGATCACCGTGTGCCGCATGGTCGACCGGTTGCAGGAGGCCGATCTGGTCGAGCGCCGCACCGATCCCGCCGACCGGCGGTCGTGGCGGCTTTATCTTACGGCCAAGGCGCATGACCTGTTGGGCCACCTGCGCCCGCTTGCCGAGGAGATGATCGAGGAGGCGTTCGATGGCGTGGATCAGAACGACCGGGTCCGCCTGATGGCAACGCTCGATCGCATCCACCAGAATCTGTCACGCCGCCCCCCTGAGCCAATGGTGTCGCATGGCTGACAGCGATCCCCGCATCGACGTCGGGACGGCGCCTGTGCTGAACCCGCCGAAGCGTACCCTGCGGCAGCGGTTCGGCAAGGTTGCGCTGATGGCGTTTGTGCCGCTGCTGCTCGTTGCGGGCGCGGTCTGGTATTACACCGCCAACGACCATTATGTGTCGACCGACAATGCCTATGTGCGTCAGGACAAGGTGTCGGTCAGCGCGGAGGTCGGCGGGCGGATCGTCGAGGTCGGCGTCAAGGAAAACCAGCCGGTCAGGGCAGGGCAGTTGCTGTTCCGCATCGACCCCGAGCCGTTCCGTATCGCCATGGCGCAGGCCGATGCGACGATCGCGGCCGCGCAGGTCAAGGTGATCGGCGCGGAAACCGCCTATCAGACGACTGGGGTCGATATCGCCAGCGCGCGCGAGGGCGTGACCTTTTACACGGCGGAATATCGCCGTCAGGCCGAGCTGATGCAGAGCGGCTTTACGACGCGAGCGCGGCTCGAGGCGGCGGAACATGCGCTGTCCGACGCACGTGCCAAGCTCGCCAATGCCGAAGGGGACGCGATCAAGGCGCGCGCGGCGCTGGCAACCGGATCGGCGGCGCCCGGAGTCAATCCGGCGGTACTGGCCGGGCAGGTGCAAAAACGGCAGGCGGCGTATAATCTGACCAAGACCGAGGCGCGTGCACCTGTGGCCGGTGTCGTCAGCCAGGCGGACCGGCTGCAGGTCGGCCAGATGATGACGCAGGGGCTGCCGGCCGTCAGCATCGTCGTCAGCGACCGCAGCTGGGTCGAGGCGAATTTCAAGGAAACCGACCTCAGGAACATGCGCGTCGGACAACCCGCCGAGCTCACCCTCGACGCCTATCCCGATCTGAAGCTGACAGGGCATATCGCCAGCATCGGCGCGGGGACCGGCGCGGAATTTTCGGTGCTGCCCGCGCAGAACGCCAACGGCAACTGGGTCAAGGTGACGCAGCGTATTCCGGTACGCATCGCCATCGACGGCAAGCCGTCACGCGCGTTGATCGCAGGGCTATCGACGCATGTCCGTATCGACACTGCCAAGTAGCGCCGCCGCGAGGCCCGCGCCGATTACAGCGTCGGTCGCCGATGTCGCGACCCTGCCGAGCAAGCATACGGGGCTACTCATGGCTGCGGTCATGGGCATTTCGATATGCCAGTTCCTCGACCTGACCATTGCCAATGTCGCCCTGCCGCACATGCGAACCAGCCTGGGTGCATCGATGGAGTCGATCAGCTGGGTGCTGACCAGCTTCATCATCGCGGGTGTGCTCGTGCTGCCGCTGACCGGCTGGCTGTCCGACCGGCTGGGGTCGCGTAACCTGTTTCTCGGCGCGTCGGTCGTGTTCGTGATCGCCTCGATGCTGTGCGGCGCGGCGACCTCGCTCGAGGAAATGGTGGTCTTCCGGGCAATCCAGGGGATGGCCTCGGCATTTATCGGGCCGCTGTCGCAGACGATCATGTTCGACATCAACCGGCCGAGCAAACAGGCGAATGCCATGTCGATCTGGGGGATGGTGGTGATGATCGCGCCGATCAGCGGGCCGTTCCTTGGCGGTTATCTGACCGAAACGCTCAACTGGCGCTGGGTGTTTTACGTCAACCTGCCGGTCGGCATCCCCGCGTTGGCATTGCTGTGGTGGCTGTTGCCGTCGCGTCCGGTCGTGCGGCGGCGGCTGGACGTCTTCGGAGCCGTAATGTTGGGACTCGGGCTGTGCGGCCTACAACTGATGCTCGACCGGGGGCAGAACAACGACTGGTTCGAATCGCGCGAAACTGTGGTCGAATTGCTGTTCGCGCTCAGCTGTTTCTGGGTCTTCATCGTCCATACGCGCTCGGTGGATCATCCGCTGTTCGAAGGAGCGATGGTCCGCGATCCGAATTTCCTCGCGGCCTTGGGGTTCATGGCCGTGCTCGGCGTCACCAATGTCGCGCTCTCCTCGGTACTGCCGACGATGTACCAGAATGTGTACGGCTACGACGTGATCGATACGGGCATGCTGATGGCCCCGCGCGGCTGTGGGGTTTTGCTGACGATGCTCATCACCAACCGGCTCATGGGAAAGGTCGACACGCGCATATTGATCAGCGCAGGTTATCTGGTTGCCGCCGCCTCGATGTGGACGATGACCCGCTGGTCGCTCGATATGGGCGCGCAACAGATCGTCGTGTCGGCGTTTATCCAGGGGTTGGGACTGGGCTTTGTGTTCGTGCCGATCAACCTGATCGCGTTTTCGACGCTGTTGCCGCGCCACCGCACCGACGGCACGACGTTGATGACCCTGTTCCGCAACCTGGGGTCCAGCTTCGGCATTTCGGTGATCGTTACCACGCTGGCGCGCAATATGCAGACCAGCCATGCCGATATCGCGGGCGCCGTCACCTCGTACAATCTGCCGGTCGATCCGGCCTCGACGGCGGCGCAGCTGGGCAGCATCGGCGAGGCGGCGATGGCTATGCTCAACGGCGAAGTGACGCGGCAGGCGGCGATGATCGCCTATCTCGACAATTTCTACATGTTGTTCTGGCTGCTGCTCGCCATCGTGCCGCTGCCCTGGCTGCTCAAGCGGCCTGGCGGTGCCATCCGGCAGGAGGCGGTCCATGTCGATTGATCCTGGGGGACCGATGCAATGAGCCTGTACACGACGATCCAACTCCACAATGTGCCCGCCGGGCGCGAAGCCGATTATGCGGCGTGGTTCGACGGCAAGCACGCGGCGGATGTCGGTGCCTTGCGCGGATTCCGCAGCGCCGACCGGTTCGAGGTCACGCCCGAACAGATCATGCCCGACATTCCGCAGCCGTGGCGGTTCATGAGCGTCTACGAGTTCGACTATCCCGCACCCGAAATTGACCTACCCGCGCTCGGGCCGCTGCTGGCGGAGGCGCGTGATGCGGGGCTGATCGAGACCGCGACCGACAGCGAGCGGATCTACAGCTATGCGATGTATTCGGATTGGGTATTCAGCGCGAACCATCATGCGGGCAAGCCGCTCTCCAGCGTGTTCATCATCCTCGCCAATTTCGTCGCGGGGCGCGAAGCCGAGTACCACACATGGTACAAGGACGTGCACATGCCCGAGGTGTCGCTGGTCCCCGGCTTCGTCGGCATGAAGCGGGGCCGCATCTCGCCGCTCCAGATCGAGCCGCGCCGCTATTGCCCCGGCAGCGACCTCGTCTTCTGCGCGCACCAGACCGACGACCTGATGTTCACCATCCGCGATTTCAGCGCGCGCGCTGGCGGACGCAGCCCCAGCGGCATCGCGATGGAGCCGCGCTCGTCGTCAGGCTCGACCGCGCGGACGGTGCATTTCTTCCGCAAGATCAGCGGGGCCGAGTTCTGGGACGGCGGGATAGCGTATGATGGCGATTTGTCGGTGTATCCGCCGGACTTTGCGCGACCGGCTGGGTAGGGCCATCGCGCGCGCGATAAGGCCCGGTGGCCCGCTGTCATGCGGAGCGGCAGCGCGATAAGGCTCGTGGCTCTAGTCGATTTACGGAGTTTGAAGTGGGCAAGACGATCGTCATTACCGGCGCGGGCGACGGCCTCGGCCGTGCGCTTGCGCGGCGGTTTGCTGCCGATGGCGAGACGGTAGTGCTGCTCGGGCGGACGTTGTCGAAAGTGCAGGCGGTTGCCGACGAGATCGGTGCGCCGCATTTCGCGATCCACTGCGATGTCGGCGATCCCGACAGCGTGCGCGCGGCCTTTGCCGAGATCGCCAAGCGACATCCGAAGATCGATGTGCTCATCAACAACGCTGCGATCTACGAACCGTTCACGCTCGCCGAAGTGCGCGACGATCAGATCACCGGACAGCTGACGACGAACGTCGCGGGACCGATTTTTTGTTCACGCGAGGCACTGCCGCTGATGGCGGGCGGCGGGCATATCCTCAACGTCAGCAGCGAATCGTCGCACATCAAGATGCCGATGCTCTGGCTCTATGCCGGGACCAAGACCGCGCTCGAATATATGTCCGATATGTGGGGTAACGAGCTGGCGGCGCAGGGCGTGCGCGTGACAGTGGTTCGCGCGGGCATGATGATGGACGAGACCAAGACCGGATCGAGCTGGCCGATGGATGTTTCGGTGCGCTTCGCCACCGAGAATGCCAAGGTCGGCTTAAACCTGCGCGAGCGGCCGATCTCGCACTATAATTCGGTCACCGACGCCTTCCGCGCGGTGCTCGATATGCCGCCCGACCTCCACATCGGCATGGTCACCCTCAGCGGCCGCAAGAAAGCCTAAGGAACAAGCATGACCGTACTCCCCGACGCGAAACTCTATATCGATGGCGTTGTGCGCGATGCCGAGGGCGGCAAGACCTTCGACATTATCGGCCCGTGGACAGGTGCCTCGGTCGGGGTGGCGGCGGATGCCTCTGCGGCGGACGTCGAGGCAGCGATCGCCGCGGCGCGGCGGGCGTTCGACCACACCGACTGGTCGACGAACACCGCGCTGCGCGTCGATCTCGTCCAGAAGCTCTACGACCTGTTTGACGCGAACCGCGACCGCTTGTCGGATCTGGCGCGGAACGAAGCGGGCGCGGCGATGGGCGCGGTAGGGCGCGCGCATGTCGATATGGCGATGGACGGATTCGCCGATTACATCCGCATCTTTCCGAAGGTCGAATGGGAGAAGGATTACGGCGTCCGCCCCGCCTTTGGCTTCGACCACGACCGCAAGGCAGTGCGCGAGGCGGTCGGCGTGGTCGCCGCGATCACGCCGTGGAACGTGCCGTTCTATGTGAATGTTGGGAAGGTCGCCGCCGCGCTGCTCGCGGGCTGCACCGTCATCCTGAAGCCTGCGCCCAATACGCCCGGCATGGGCGCGATCTTCGGTGAGTTTGCCGCGCAACTGAGTTTCCCGGCGGGCGTGCTCAACGTCATCACCTCGGAAGACCCGGCGCTGGTGGGCGAGATGCTTGTCGCCGACCCGCGCGTCGACCTGATCTCGTTCACCGGCTCGACCGGCGTCGGCAAGCGCATCATGGAAAAGGGCGCGGCGACCTTGAAGCGCGTTTTCCTCGAACTCGGCGGCAAATCGGCCAAGATCGTGCTGGAGGATGCGCCGAATTTCCAGATGGAAATCGCATCGTCGATGCTTGTCTTTCACGCGGGGCAGGGCTGCGCGGTCCAGTCGCGGCTGTTGGTGCACAAGAGCCGCTACGCCGAGGCGGTGGCTATCCTCAAAGGCGCGTACGCGGCGTTCTCCGAAAAATGGGGCGCGTTTGACGAGCCCACACACATCATGGGTCCGGTCGTGTCGCAGCGCCAGAAGGACCGCGTGATGAGCTATATCGAGCTCGGCCAGCAGGAGGGCGCGACCCTGATCGCGGGCGGCAAGGCGGCAACCGACAAGGGCGGCGGCTTCTTCATCGAGCCGACCTGTTTCGCCGATGTCACCAACGACATGCGGATCGCGCAGGAGGAAATCTTCGGCCCCGTGCTGGTCGTGATCCCGTTCGAGGACGACGAGGACGCGATCCGCATCGCCAACGACAGCGCCTATGGCCTGGGTGGCGGTGTCGCCTCGGCCGACCTCGACCGCGCGATGAAGATCGCGCGCCGCGTGCGTACCGGCACGATGAGCGTCAATGGCGGCATGAGCATCGCGGGCGACATCCCCTTCGGCGGCTACAAGGCCAGCGGCATGGGCCGCGAATGGGGGGTTGAGGGAATCGAAGAATTCCTCGAAACGAAACTGATTGCAGTTCGTTTGTGACGGTCATTCGCCGGGGGTTCGACGGGTTAAGTGGAAGCAGCGCAACGTATCGTAGCACCGGGGCCGGTTGGCGCACGGGCTAAGGCGGTCAGCCACAATCTCGCGGGCCAGCGCTTGGGCCGCAAGGGGCGCGACACGCGCGACCGGATCATTGCGGCGGCGCATGAAATCCTGTCCGAACAGCCGGGAACGGCGCTGACGCTGAGCGAGGTCGCACGACGTGCCTCGCTGCGGATGGGGTCGCTGTATCTCTATTTCGCCGACATGACCGAACTCGTGCTCGCGATGCTCGAACCGGTGATGGCGACCGCCGAGGACGCCTATGTCGGGCTGGCGCGAGACCGGTGGAGCGACAATGAGCTCGGCGCGCGGACCTATGACTTCGTCTGCGCCTATCACGGATTCTGGGTGCAGCACTCGAACCTGCTCCACCTGCGTAACTCGATGTCCGACCGCAACGACGACCGCATGATGATTCACCGCATCCGCGCCGCACAGCCGGTGATGCGGCTGATGGTCGAACAGATGGACGGCGATCTATCGAACCCCGAGGCCCCTGCGGTAAGCATGGCGACTGCGCTGATGACCGGGCTTGAACGCGTCGCGACGGTAACGACCGACGCCAACATTCCCGCCGTGGTGCGCGGCCCGGTATGGGAACGCCGCGAACCGCTGCTGCGTGCTGAGGCGCGCTTGCTCGAATTGGGAATCCGGGATTACCGGCTGCTCGCCACGAAAGGGTAGCGCCGCTACTCGTCATTGCCGCCGATGTTCTTGATGTAGCGCTCCACCCCTTCGAGATAGGCCGGGTTCAGCATCAGCGCGCTGTTGGCCATGCGCTCGACATGGCGCGCGGTGTCGCGGCCGACTTCGGCGGCCATGTCGATGGCGATCTTGGCCGCACCCATCTGCTCGGGGTTGTTCTTCCTCAGATGGCGGCAGAAATCGAGTGCTGCGGCGTCGAACCCCTCGTCGGGCAGCACGTCATGGGCGAGGCCCATCACCATCGCTTTGTCGGCATCGGCCTTTTGGTTGGCCATGATCAGCCAGCGCGCCCAGTGCGGGCCGCAGATGCGGGTCAAGCGGCTGACGCCGTTGCTCGCGGGCAGCACGCCGAACAGCCCTTCGGGAAACGAGAACGACGCCGACTTCGCCGCGAGCCGGAAGTCGCACGACAGCGCGAGTTCGAGACCGCCGCCGACGCAGGTCGCATGGATGGCCGCGACGATCGGTTTTTCGATATGCTCCATCTCGTCGTAGATGCGGTGCATACCGTGCAGGCCGCGGCGGTGGTTCTCGCGGATGCCGCTCGGCGTGCGGGGATAGCTGGCTGGTGCGCCGCTTTTCATATCGGCCCCGGCGCTGAAATAGCGGCCATTGGCGCGGACCAGCATGACTTTCAATTCGGGCGTGTCGCGGAAGCGGTGCAGCGCGACTTCGAACAGCGCCATCGTCTCTGCCGACAGCGCATTGAGCTTGTCGGGGCGGTTGAGGCTGGCGATCAGGATGCCGTCGGCTTCCTCGGTCAGCAGGTGCGGTTCTTCGGCCATGCGCCCACCCTAGCTTCGTGTACGCGGCAGGCCCAGCCCGCGTTCGGCGATCATGCTGCGGTGGACCTCGCTGGTGCCACCATAGATCGTCGCGCCCTGAGCGTGGCGGTAGAAGATGTTGATCTCCGCCGCCGCACCCTTGCGCTTCGACAGCGATAACGGCGCGGTCAGATCGAGCAAATCGCGCGCGTCGGACTGGAACACTTCGGAAGAGAACATCTTCGCCATCGGACCGTAAGCCAGATTGGGCTTCTTTTCGGTCGCGGCCCAGTTGGCGCGGAACGTGATCAGCTCGGATACCCAGGTGTTCGCTGTCGTCCGGGCGAGCCGCACCTGCGCCGAGGAATCCTCGATCAGCGGCTTGCCCCGATAGACGATCTCGCGGCACAGTTCTTCGGCCGCAGCGAGCATCTTGCGCTGGTATTTCGCAAAACCGCCGCCGTGCTCGAGTTCCAGGCTGGCACTCATCGTCTTCACCCCGCCATCGACTTCGCCCAGCCGCCAGCTATCGGGGATTTTGACGCCGTCGTAAAAGGTGATGTTCGTGCGCTCGTCCTGGAAGGTGTAAACCGGCTGGATCGTTACGCCCTCCGCCTTCAGGGGCACGATGAACATCGTCAGCCCCTTGTGCTTGGCGACTTCGGTGTTGGTGCGGCAGAGCATCAGGACATAGGTGGACAGGTTCGCGCCGCTGGTGAACATCTTGGTGCCGTCGATCCGCCAGCCGTTGCCGTCGGGGGTGGCTTTGCACTGTGCAGCGAAGACATCCGAACCGGAGCCCGGCTCCGAATAGCCGAGGCTGCAAATCACCTCGCCCGACATGATCTGTGGCAACACTTCGGCCTTCAGCTCGTCCGATCCGAAGCGGTTGATGATGAGCGACACCATCTGCGATACGCCCGCCGCCGGGTTGTTGTACCCCTCGATTTCCAGCGCATCCATCGCGGCGGTCTTGGCATAGGCGGATAGCCCGCGCCCGCCGACGTCTTTGGGTAGCCCGAGGAACAGCAGGTTTTCGGCGGCGAGTTTGCGGTTCAGCTCGGGATTATAGCCCTCCCAGCTGTAATGGAACGTGTCGCGCATTTCGGGCGTCACGTTCTTGGCGAAGAACGTGGCGATCTCGTCGGCAATGGCGCGGGCATCTTCGCCGAGGTCGAAATCGATGGGCATGTCGCCGACATCGGGCAGGGCGGTCGTTTCGCCCGAATACAGACGCCGTCCGGCTTCCTCGATCAAGCGCTGCGGGTCGCCGAGCACCAGCGGCCAGGCCTTGGCGCGCAGGTTATACAGGAAGATGTCGTATTCGGTCGTAAGGCCATAGCCGCCGAAGGTGTGCAGCGCCTGCGCCACTGTCCGCGCACAGGCATCGGCATTCCACCAGGACGCAAGCGAAATCGCAGCCCCTGCGGTCGCCGCGCCATCGGCGATGTCGCGGATTGCGCGCCAGATGAGGAACTTGCCACCGTCGACGTCGCACAGCCTGTCGGCGAGCGGATGCGAAATCCCTTGGAATTGGCCGATGAACTGGTCGAACTGCTTGCGCTCGCAAGCATAGGCTGAGGCGAGCTTCAACGCTTCGCGCCCGATCCCGGCAAGACCCGCCGCGATGAGCAGTTTCCATTCCTCGACTGCTGCCGCGAACGTCGCGAGCGCCTCGCTGCCCGAACCGAGCACGATGTGCGGATGCGCGCCGAGGGCGATTTCGGCTATCGGTGTCGAGGCGAGATTGTCCTCTGCGGTGCGCGCGCTTTCGGGCACATTGACGAGGACGACCTGATCCCCGTTATGCGCGACGATTGCTTCGGCAACTGCCCCACCCGCTACCCATTGCACCGGCTGTGCCGCGACATCATGCAGCGCCACCGTGGCGACTGCCTCGCCGGTCGAAACGCGCGCAAGCAGATCTTCCGCCCCGCCGAACTGAGCCAAAAGTCGCGCGGTTACCAGCGTTTCGGCGAGCGGACCCGACACCAGAGTCCGTCCGGCCTCTTCCATCAGCAACGCCGCGTCGAACAGTCCGAGCCCAAGGCCGCCTGCGGCTTCGGGAACGCGGATCGAGAAAGCTCCGAGTTCGCCCAATCCTGTCCACAGTGCAGAATCAAAACCCGACGGCATCGCTGCGCGCACCCCTGCCGTGCTGCTGTGCTCGTCCAGAAACCGCGCGAACATGTCGCGCAGCATCTCCTGATCGTCGGTGAGGGCGAAGTTCATATCATCTTGCCTATTCTGGCTTAGCGCGGCGCATCATGACGCTGAGATCGACCTGGCCGGTTGCCACACCGCCCATAAAGCCCCCGTCCACGGGAAAAACGACGCCGTTGACGATGCTCGCCAGTGCGCTGTTGAGCAGCACCAGCCCGCCCGCCTGTTCCTCCGGCGTCGAATAACGGCCCATCGGTTCAGCGGCGGCATCGACGACGTCCTTGCCCGATGCCGCGTGGAAGGCCGCCATCATCGGCGTTTGCGTCGGCGAGGGCAGCGTGCAGTTGATCCGGATGCCCTGTTTGATGAGCTTCGCACCCATGAACTGCGTCCAGACGATGATGTTCTCTTTCGAGAAGGCATAGCCATTGTCGACCGTCGCCATATTCGCTTCGCACCACGCGACCGCCGCGTCGAAACCCTGCGTTGCGATGATTTCCATGCTCGTCGGGATACGGCGGCTCCAGCCGAGCCCGCCCGTGGACGCAATGCTGGCAATCGCGCCGCCCCGGCCCATCAACGGCAGTACCGCTTCGGTCAAATGCCGCGTGCCGATGAAATTAACCTTCATCACGTCCATCGCCGGGAAGGATTGCGGCAGGCCCGCGCAGTTGAACAGCGCATCGACCTTGCCACCGATGGCCGCAACGCCCGCATCGATTGACTCGGGGTCGCGCAGATCGACGGTGTTGAAAGAGGCGAGCGGCAGCGCGCAGGGCTTGAAGTCGAGTCCGTGAACCTCGGCACCCAGATCGAGCAACAATTTGGCGGTCGCTTCGCCCATCCCCGAAAAGCAGCCGCTGACGATGACGCGTTTGCCTTTATATCCCAAAACGTCGGTCATCACCGTCTCCGCCAAGCTGTCTCGTGCCTGTTCTAGATAAGAGAACGGCGGACCGATCAACTGCCGCGCGCCCTAATCGTCGCGGCGATACGGCGGGCGCGCCTCCTTGCCATCGCGTATCCCCTGCGCGACAGCTTGGCGTATGACATGGCAACGCTCGCGCATCCGGCTGGACCGTGACAATCGCGCCTTCTGGACCGGCGGTGCCGAAGGCAAGCTCAACATCGTCCGGTGCGACGATTGCGGGCAGTTCACCCATCCGCCGCGCGAAATCTGCCGCCATTGCCAGTCGGAAAATGTCGCGCCGCATGCCGTCGCGGGGACGGGTGCGGTCGATACCTATACGGTCAACTACCAGGCGTGGGCCAAGGACATGGAGGTGCCCTTCGTCATTGCTCGGGTGCGGCTCGACGATGTGCCGGGCGTCTATCTGACGACAAACATCGTCAACTGCCCGGTCGATGCGGTCGATATCGACGATCGGGTGAAGGTCGTGTTCGAGGAGCAGGACGGCATCTGGTATCCACTGTTCGAGAAGGTCGCCTGATGGCGGGCGAGGCCTATATCACCGGCATCGGCATGTCGGAGGTAGGCGTGCGGCTGACCCGCTCGGCCATCGGCTTGACCGTCGACGCGGTGAAGGAAGCCATCGCCGACGCCGGGCTGACGCTCGACCAGATCGATGGCGTCTCGACCTATCCGGGCAAGATGCAAGCGTTCCTCGGCTTCTCGCCGATCAGCACCGACGATCTGATCGAAGTGCTCGGTTTGAAGACGCGCTGGCACGCCGGGACCGGCGAGGCGACAGCGCAACTCGGGGCAATTACCGACGCGGCGAGCGCGGTGAAGGCGGGCCTCGCACGGCATGTCATTTGTTTCCGCACCGTATACGAGGCAGCGGCGCTGGCGCGGCCCGACGAATACCCGCCGATGCAGCGCCGCAACGACATCACCGGCGGCTCGCAATGGGTGTCGCCGTTCGGCGCGTTCTCGGCTGCCTGCTGGACCGCGCAATTCGCGACGCGCCACATGAAGCGCTACGGCCTGACGCGCGAACAGCTCGCGCAGGTCGCGCTCAACGATCACCGCAACGCCGCGCTCAACCCGCGCGCTATCGTCCGCGAGCCGCTGACGATGGACAAATACATGTCCGCGCGGATGATTACGACGCCGTTCTGTCTTTACGATTGCGACCGCTTCACCGATGCGTCGACGGTGGTGATCGTGTCGGCGGGCGATGCACTCGACGAGGTCAAGTCGCAGCCGATCCGCATCGCCGCCTCGGCCGGGTCGCTCGAACGCTACAGCTGGGATCAGGCCGAATGGGCGAGCGCCTATCCGACCGGGCGCGATCTGTGGAAGAACACCGATTATTCTGTGAAGGACGTCGATACCGTCCAGTTCTATGACGGCTTCGCTTTCCAGCCGATCACTTGGCTCGAGGGCCTCGGCTTCTGCGAGGTCGGTGAGGGCGGGCGTTTCATCGAGGGCGGCACGCGCATCGCCCGCGACGGCGAATTGCCGATGAATACCGGCGGCGGGCAATTGGGTTGGGGTCGTCTGCACGGCTTCGGCTTCGCCTTCGAAAGCGTAGTGCAATTGCGCGGGGACGGCGGGGCACGCCAGATCGCTGGCGACCCCAAGGTTGCAGTCGCGACGTCGGGCGGCGGGCCGATGGCGGCGGCGCTGCTGCTCGCGAAGGACTGAACTTGAGCACCGGTTTTCGCCGCCGGTTTCGCATTACCCCGCGCGCTGACAGTGTGACGGCGGCGGTCGAGGACGATTTTCACTGTATGGCAGTGACGCTGGCACATGACGGTACCACCATCGCGAGTGTCGATGCGGTCATGGACCGCTGGCCCTGGACGACCTGCCCAGGCGCAACGACGGAACTGGCGAAGACCTTCACCGGAACCGCGCTGGCCGAGGTCGCGAGGCGCGGCCTGAAGAACTCGAACTGCACCCATCTCTACGACCTCGCGGTGTTCGCTGCCGCACACGCTAGGGAGGCCGATGCGACCATTTACGACGTGTTCGTCGGCGACAAGGTCGCGGGGCGCAAGCACTGCGAAATCCGCCGTAATGACGCGGTCGTTCTCGACTGGGCGATGGAGCACGACGTTCTCGTTACGCCTGAAACGCTTGCCGGAACGCATGTGATGCAACTGCGCGACTGGATCGCGTCGCTCGATCCGGCCACGCGAGAGGCGGCGCGTGTCCTGCAATGGGCGTCGCTGATCGCACACGGTCGCGATATCCCGCTCGCCGATCAGTCCGACGCAACGCGGATGCCGCCCAATTGCTTCACCTTCCAGCCCGACCGGGCCAAACGCGCGCAGCGGACCGGTGAGATTGTCGATTTCAGCGACAGCGCACGCCGCCCGCTCGACCATTTCGACGGGCGGCGGTTCGCGCGTTAGAAGGGCAGATTGTACAGCGCGACCGCATTGTCCTGTAGCACCTTCTTCTTCACCTCGTACGAATAGCCGCCGAGCACATCGACGATGTGTGCCTGCACGCCCGGGTAGAGCGAGGTCGGATGCGGGAAGTCGGTTTCGAACATGACCTTATCGACACCGATCTCCTCGAGAAGCAGCTTGGGTCCAGCACTTTCGAACCAGAAGGTGCACCAGAAATGGTCTCGGAAATACTCCTTTGGGCGGCGTGAGAGGCTCGCCTTGCTGCTTGGCATCATCTCCCGGAACTGGTGCTCCAGCGCCTCGACCGCGAAGGGCACCCAGCCCATGCCGCTTTCGATCAGGCCGATCTTGAGGTTCGGATGGCGGTCGAGCCGTCCCGACACCATCCAGTTACCCAGCGTCGCGGCATTGCCGATGCTGAACATCGTCGCCACCACCGCCAGCGTCTGTTCGAAGCCGAAGCCCTCCCAGGTGATCGTGTTGGGATCTACGCCCGAATTGAGATGGAAGTTGATCGGCGTGCCGGTGTCCGAACACATTTCGAGGAACGGCGTCCAGTAATCGCTGAGGAAGCTCGGCACGCCAACGCGCTCGGGCGTGTCGGGCAGAACGAAGCCCTTGATCCCGTTGTCGATGCAGCGCCGTGCCTCGCGGTTGAGCGCTTCCTGGCTCCAGAAGGGTAGGTGCCCCATGTTGAAGATGCGCTGGTTCGAAACCTGCTGAAATTCCATCGATGCGTCGTTGTAGATGCGGATGATCGTCTCGGCGAGTTCGGGATCGCCGAGGGACATCAGCGACCCCGCCTGGGTTACGCCGCTATTCTGATAGCAGACCTGGGCATAGACGCCCATGTCATCCATCGCCTGCAGCCGCTCCTTCATCAAATGGCCGCCGGGGTGCGCCTGTTCGAGTTTGGGGAAGGCAAGTCGGCCGAGCAGCTTGTTGTTGTCCTTGCGGATGACATTGCCGCCCATCGACCCGAAGTTGCGGTCGCCGACATACCAGCGCTCGACCCCATCATTGTCGAGCTTCACATAGGGCACCTTGTCTTTGTAGCGCGCGGGCGCGCGGCTGGTGAACAGATCGGGTGCTTCGGTGATGTGGGTGTCGGTATCGACGATCTTGATCCCCGCCAGCGACGGGTCGAGACCGCCTGACTGGGTCGCGTAATCGACCTCGCGGATCACGCCGCCTTCGGTGTATCCTTCGGCCGACCAGTATTTCTTCGCGGCCTGCGCCATTTCGGCGGCATCGGTTTCAGCCATGATTGCTCTCCGTTCGCGATTTCGGGCGGGTTCAGGCGGCGTGGAACAGCGGCTGGACCATGGCAACGGGGGCGGTGTCGCCCTCGGCCGAACGCCCGACTGCATCGGACAGGCTGTGGAGCAATGCCGAGGCATCGATGGCAGCCGAGGGCTCATACACAAGGCCGATCGCCAGCGGCTGGTTCTCGGGCTGGTCGGGGAGCAGTACGGCAGTGATATCGGCAATCGAACCGAACCCGGCAACGCCGCTGGCATGCCCATGGTCGCGGCACTGCTGGACGATGGCCGACATTTCCGAGGTCGAGAACTTCCGTTCCGGCGAAGCCTCGGCGTTGAGGCGACGGATCATCCCTTCGCGGCGCGGCGCGGCGACGGTCGAAAGGAGCAACCAGCCGATGGCGCTGTCCGACAGATGTTCCTGCTGGCCGCCGCAGAAGCCGGCGGGACCGGAGGTCCGCAGTGGGCGCTTGCCGGCACGCCAGTTGAAGATCTGCGCCTTCAGCCCGACCATACCGAACACGGCAACGCCGAGTCCTGTCTGTGCCGACAGGCGGTCGATCAGGCCGGTCAGGCGACCGTCGCGGACCATACCGGGCTGCACCGCCGTGCCGAGCATCGCGGCCCGCGGCGTCGGCGCATAGGAGCGGGAACAGGGATTTTTGTAGAGCAGCCCGAGATCGACCAGGCTGGAGAGAAGTTCGGAGGTGCTCGACTGCGGGCGGTTGAAGCGGCGGACGATGTCCATCACCGTGGCCTCGGGATGCTCCTCGTCAAAGAATTCGAGCACTTCGATTACGCGCTTGGCAATTTTTGCCTTGTTCGACTCGACTGACGCCACGGTCCTTCTCCTCTCGCTCTTTTTTATATGAACAGGGTTGTTCATTAAGCGACGGGGGTCTGTCAAACGAAAAATGACATCATGTCGTTTTTACACGGTCTTTCGATCTTTCAGGCACGGACTATCTTGTCGGACTCGAACAGGCGGCGGACAGCGGGCCGGTCGATCTTCAGCGATGGCGTGCGCGGAATATCTTCGAAAAACAGATACTTGGTCGGGATATGGGGCGCGAGCAGATGACGACGCAAATGCGAGTCGAGCGAGTCGATGGCGGGAGTCGCGACTCCGGGTTTCAGGCGCAGCGCCGCAACCGGGACCTGTCCCAGACGCGCATCGGCGATGCCGGTGACGGCGGCTTCGGCGACATCGGGATGCAGCATCAGCGCGCGTTCGACCGACTCGGGCAGCACCTTGAAACCGCCGCGCATGATCGCCCCGTCGGCGCGCCCGTGGATGTACAGAAAGCCGTCGGTATCGATCCGCGCGATGTCCGACGTACGGATCCAGTCGGCTCCGAGTCGCGGCGAGACGACTTCGAGCAGACCCTCCCGACCGGCGGCAAGGACGATGCCGCTATACGGATCGACGATCCGCAGCTGTGCCCCGGGCATCGCGCGCCCGACGGTTCCGAGCTTGCGGCGTCCCCATTCCGCGTGAAGGTCCAGCGTCATCGCCGCGACCGGCCCGGCAAATTCGGTTGCGCCATAGGAGATGAGGATCGGGATGCCGTAGCGATCCTCGAAAGCCGCCTGCACTACGGGGTCGAGCGGCGCGGCGCCGACGCCCAGCACCCGCAGCGACGACAGGTCGTCAACGGGCACATCCGCATCGATCACCTGCTGCACGAACGACGGCGGCAGACCCGAATGGGTCGGTCGGTATTGCTTCACATAAGTGTGCCAATCCGCCAGCGCGAAGCGTTCGAGCAGGACGATGCGCTGCCCGCGCAGCAGCATCGGCAACGTCGAATACAGACCGGTGATGTTGCCGAGCGGGAAATACAGCAGGAACGGCGGCAGCGTTTCGGGATTGTTTCCCTGTTGCCGCGCGAGCGCACTGTCGACGAAATGCCGTTCGATCAGCGCATAGGGGATCGCGAACTGCTTGGGTGGACCGGTGGTGCCGCTGGTCAGGATTTCGATCTGTGGCGGGCCGGACGGTGCCGTGGATCGCCCCTTCGGGCCAGACTCGGGTGCCGCACGCGCGCCCATGCCGTCGAGGATGATGGCCGGTATCCCTAGCGCGTCAAGCTCGGGGGCGAAGTCTTGCGCCTCGACGATGAGCGCCGCCGGTTGCAACCGTGCGACGTCGCGGGCCATGCCAGCGCCCGACTGGAACGCATAGACCATGCGGATCGTGCGTCCGTCCGCGATGAGCGCGAGCAGGGCAGCAAGCGCGGCGGGGCGATTGCGCGGGATAAAGGCGACCGGCGCGCCGGGGCCGATTCCGCTGGCGACGAGCAACGCATGGACTTCGCCCGCCACGCGCGCGAGATCGCCCCAGCCGTACCAATCCCCGCCGAATTCGATCGCCGGACGGGCGGGATCACGTGCCAGTGCGTCGGTGCTCAGTTGCTGCAGACTGGTCAATCGGACAGTTCCTTCGGACGTATTCGGGAGTAAGTCGCGGTGATGCGGCCCGATAGCCTTTCCGACGATCCCGCTCTCCTCGCCGCGCCGCCGATATCGGCAGACGCCGTGCGCGCCGGGATGGCGGCGCAACCGGCGGCGGCGCGCGCGCTGCTCGATCTGCTGGCCATGATCGATCTCGATGATGCGATGCACGGGCTGGAGCAGGAATCGCTTGAATATGGCCGGCTGCAGGGAAGCGACGCGCACGGGCGTTGGCTGGCACAGCGCATACCGGCTGCTGTGTACCGCGAACCCGGGCGCGTCCGGATCGAACGAATTGGCAATGTCATCGACATCGTCCTCGACCGACCGTGGGCGCTCAATGCTATCGATCGCCCGATGCGCGATGCGTTGCATGAGGGGTTCACCGTTGCCGCGCTCGATCCGGAAGTGATGGCGGTCCGCTTGCGCGGTGCGGGGCGGGCGTTCTGTATAGGGGGGGACCTCGACGAATTCGGCACGACCCGCGATCCGGCGGTGGCCCATGCGATCCGGATGGAGACACTTCCCGCGCATGCCATCGTCCGATGCGGCGGGAAGTTCACGGCGCATGTGCAGGGCGGCTGCGTCGGCGCCGGGCTCGAGATGGCGGCGTTCGCGCATCGCTTCACGGCGACAGCCGATGCCTGGTTCCAGCTCCCCGAACTGGCGATGGGGCTGATCCCCGGCGCAGGCGGGTGCGTGTCGGTGCCGCGCCGCATCGGGCGCGCGCGGACGGCGGCGATGATCCTGTCGGGCAAGCGGATCGGTGCGCGCACGGCGTTAGCCTGGGGCCTGATCGACGCGATCATGGACGATGTTCCCGTCGATCATGGTCAGGCGGACATCGGCGGCTGACAGCCGTATCCGCGCCGCCGCCCAGTCGCGGTCGAGCAGGCACAGATCGGCCGGCGCGCCCGGTTGGATGCGACGTTCGCAGGTCAGATCGTGCGGGTCGGCGAGGAACAGGCCGAGCGCCGCCTCGGGCGTCAACGCCTCCGCCGCACCGAGCATCGGCCCGTCACGCGTCGTGCGCGAAACGGCGGCGGCCATCGACGCCCAAGGGTCGGCCCCGCCGAACGGCGCGTCGCTGCCCGCTGCCAAGGTTACGCCCGCATCGGTGAAGGCGCGCAGCCGGTAGAGTGCGGGCAGATCGCGCGGCTCGACGTCACGCGCATAACGGTCGCCGCGCTCGGCAATGAAATGCGGCTGCGACACCGCCCACAAACCCATCCGTGCGATTTCGGCGACCAGCGTATCGGGCGCGATTCCGGCATGTTCGATGCGATCGCCGCGCATCGGTCCGCCGGCGTCGAGCACGGTGAGTGCGAACACCAGTTCGGCCTCGGTCGTGCAATGCACCGCGACGCCGCGTCCCTGTTCATGCGCGGCCCGCGCAAAGGCAATCGTGGCGTCGAGGTCGGGGAAGGCGGCTTCGTGCAGATGCAGCTTGGCCGGGCCAAGCATCAGACACGGGTCGAAATCGGCACCTGCCAGCATCAACGACCCGGCCAGTACCGTTTTTTGGACGAGCCGACCTGCCGCCTGTTCCGTGCGGAAGTGCGCGACGGTCGCGATGTCGTTGGCGGGGGTCATGTCGGTCAGGCCGGTCACCCCCATTGCGGCGAGTTGCGCGCTGACCGTTTCGAATCGGGGCGGGATGCTGACGAGTGTTTCGCGCAGCCAGGGGTCTTCGTCGAACAATCGCCCGGTCGTGCGGTCGAACCCCGGCGGCGGCGCGGCACGCCTGAGCAGTTCGTCGATTGCGAGGCTGTTGAGAAACCACATCCGCCCCGAACGATGCTGGATGCGAACCGGGCGATGCGGCACGAGTCCGTCGAGCATCGCCGTGTCGAGCATCCCCGCGACGCTCTCGTGATAGCCGATACCGCGCATCCAGCCCTCGCCGGGTCGCGCGAGCGCTTTGGCCAGTGCCGCCTCGTCCGAGACCTCGGGCGGACCGCACGCCACCGATGCAGCCTTGGCGGCCAGCGCGGCGAGATGGATATGATGGTCGTGCAGGCCAGGGAGCAGTGCGCCGCCCTGCGCCTCGATCACGGGCTCGCCATCGTTCGCATCCAGTCGCCCGACCGCCGCGATCCGCTCTCCGGCGATGCGGACATCGGCAATGCCCTGCTGCCAGACCTCGGCGCCTCTGATCAGCATAACCGCGCTTCGCTCAGCGCCAGCGCAGCTACGCCACTCATCGACAGGACAAGGCGTGCGCCGGTGCCGCGTTGTCGCTGCTCCAGCGCCATCCGCGCCGCGTAGAGTCCAGTCAGCGGATCGGCGATCGCATCGCCGACGATGCCGACCTTGCCCGTCGCCCGAAATTCCCCAGCGCTCAGCCCGCCTGCCACGCCGCAATCGTCACCGAACCCGATCCAGTTGGCGGCATCGCCCGCGATGCCGTGCGCCGTGATCGTGATCCAGATCAGCCCCGGCACTTCGCGCACCAGCGCATCGGCATCGATCCCCGTCTGCAGCAGCGCACGCGGTCGCGCGGCCTCGACTACATAATCCGCGCCACGGATCAGCGCGATTAGGGCGTCGCGACCTTCCGCCGTGCGGAAGTCGAGCGTTCGATGCTCCTTGGCACCATTGAGCCGGGTGTAGAGCGCCGGATCGCCGGAGCGCAGCGCGTCGGGACGGTTCGGGCTTTCGGCTTTGACCACCTCCGCACCGCTTGCCCCGAGCAGATGCGCACAGAGCGGCCCTGCCCAGAGCGCCGAAAGGTCGATGACGCGCGGCCGTTCACGCGATGGCCCGCGCGGCAGGCCGACCGTTTTGACAATGCACGCGAGGCTCACCGGCTGCTCGTCGAGATGCGCGACGGCAAGCCCCAGCGCGCGCCCGTGCGCCACGATTTCGCCAGCTTGCACCCCTGTCATGTGCGCCGCGATGTCGGCCTCGGTAACGTCCTTCTCTCCGAACAGCGCGGGCAGCAGGTCGAGATCGTCGGCCCGCGCCAGGTTAAGCGCCACATGTCCGTCGCTAGCAGCGTGGAAACGGCAGCTGCTTTGGCGAGGTGTTCGTTTCATCGTCTGCGCGCCGCTCATACACGAAATCGCATTCGATCCGGTCAGTGCGGCCAGCGCCGCAAGCTGCTTGTCGGCCCAGCGCGTCAGCGAAGCGTGGAGGTCATCCACCGAATAGTGTTTTGACTTCGCGGCGGAGCAGCTTGCCCATTTCATTGTAGGGCAAGGCGTCAACGAACAGGAGCCGTTCGGGAACGCGCGAGGAGCGAAGGCGGGCGCGGACGAGTTCCTTGAGGTCGGCTTCGGCAGGGCGCGTATGGCCGTCGCGGACAACGAGCGCCACGCCGACTGCTTCGCCCCATTCGACCGACGGCACCGCAACCGCCGCCGCATCGGCAATGGCGTCGTGGGCCAGCAGCACGTCCTCGATCTCGCCCGGCGACATGTTCTCGCCGCCGCGCACGATGACGTCGTCGGCCCGGCCGCTGAGGAACAGATAGCCCTCGTCGTCGATGTATCCGGCGTCGCGTGTCGGGAACCAGCCGTCGGCGTCCAGCGCACTCTTCTCGCGATACTCGCCCGACACCTGGTCGCCGCGCAGGTAGATTTCGCCTGCCTCGCCGACCGGGCAGCAACGCCCGTCCTCGTCGCGGATTTCGAGCTCGATGGTCGGCAGCGGCCGCCCCACTGACGATAGCCGCGCGCGAACCGTCGGGTCGTCGGAGGCATGCGCCGCGCGGTGTTCGTCGGGGCCGAGCAGGGCGACGGTCGAGCTGGTTTCGGTAAGACCATAGGCGTTGGTGAAGCCGGTCGCGGGAAACAGGTCGAGCGCGCGGTGGATGAGTTCGAGCGGCATCTTGCCGCCGCCATAGGAAATGGCGCGCAGGTTGGAGATGTCCGCCGATGTCCCCTTGTCCATCGCCTCGATGATCCGCGACAGCATTGTCGGCACGACAAAGGCGTTGGTGACGCGCTCGGTCCCCGCCAGTGCGACCCAGCCTTCGGGTGAAAAGGCGGGGAGCATGACGATGCGGCGCTGTGCGTAGATCGAACTCATCAACGCGGAAATGCCCGCGATATGATAGGGCGGCACCGAGACCAGCGCGGCATCGCTCTCCTCGGCGGACGCAAACTCGACCGTGCCGAGGATGTACGACAGCAGGTTGGCATGGCGCAGGATTGCCGCTTTGGGCGCGGCCGTGGTGCCGCTGGTGAACAGCTGGACGGCGATGCCCTTGCCGCTGTCGTAATCGCGGCCTTCGGCTACGGTCGCGGCCTGCGCCGCTGCGGTGAAATCGGCGCGGGCATAGGTCTTGTGCACCTGCCCCCCGGCCAGTGCCTCGACCCGTGCGACATCGCCGACGATCAGCGCAGGCGCAATCCGCCCGAGCAGCGCGGCAAGATCGGCATCGGCGAGCCGATAGTTGAGCGGGCAATAGGGCACGCCCGCGAGCGCTGCACCGAACAGCGCGATCACTGCGGCTTCGCTGCTTTCGTCGAGCAGAGCGACATGGCTCGCGCCGCTGGCCTCGATCAACTCTGCGGCGCCGCGCGCAGCGGTCAGCAGTTCGCCATAGGTCCAGCGTGTGCCATCGCAGACAAGGCCGATGCGGTCAGGAGCCGAGTCCCCCGCCATTTCAAGCAGCAGCGCGATGTTCATTGGGCTGCCGCTCGCCGATCAGTCGGACGCAGGCAGGGGTTTGGCGTCCTTGATGCCCAGCGCGGCGCCATCGACCGACAGCGACCCCTTGCCCGGCTTGACGCACAGCAGTTCGAAAGTGTTCGCCGCATCGACGTAGCGCTTGCCGATCAGCGATCCGTTGGCATGGTCGCTACTCAGCGAACCCGGCGTGTCCGGCTTGCCCTCGGCCATCGCCGTGCCGCCGCACTCGATCGTCCCGGCGCCTGCGCGGATGACCATCACCTCCGTATCGCAGACCTGGCTCTTGAGTTTGGTTCCGGGCTTCATGATATCATCCTCAAGCAATCGCGCCCTTGGCTTTTAGGTCCTCGATCCGGTCCCATTCAAGACCGAGTTCCATCAGGACCAGTTCGGTGTGCTCCGACGCCTGCGGGGCGCGCGTCGTTTCGAGCGGCTTGTGATCGAACTGCACCGGCCCGCGCACCAGTTTCAGCGGCGCGCCGCCGTCCGCCGCCTCGACCTCGACGATCATGTCGTTGGCGAGCACCTGATTGTCTTTCAGTAAGTCCTCGAAGCTCTGCACTGGGGCCCATTGCCCGCGCATCGTCCGCAAATGCTCTTTCCAATAAGCGAAGGGCTGTTTGGCAAACGCCTCGACCATCAGGTCGCTGGCGGTGCGGGCATTGTCGAATAGTGCCAGCGGCTCGGAAAAGCGCGGGTCGTCAGCGAGTTCGGGGATACCCAAATGCTCGAAGGTGTCGCGGATCAGGCCGGTCGGGCTGTTGATGCACAGGTTGATCGTCCCCCCGTCCGATGTGCGGTAATTGCCGTTGAACGGGCTGCGCGCGCCACCGCCGGAAACCGGCATCGAGTTGCGGACCGAGACGCCGGTTTCCATCAGCTGTGAAATGACCGCGCCCGATGCCCACCATGCCGTGCTAAGCAGGGAGACGTCGATCTCGGTCGCCTCGCCCGTTTTTTCGCGGTGGTAGAGCGCGCCCGAAATGCCGCCCGCGATAAACATACCGCCGATGGAGTCGCCAAATGCCGGGATTCCTTGGCCCAGCGGCCCCGGCAGTTCCTCGGGTGTCATGGCGTGGGCGATACCGCTACGCGACCAGAAGCAGGTGCCGTCGAACCCGCCGACCTCGCGCTCGTCGCCCTTGTCGCCCAGCGCGCTGCCGCGCGCATAGATGATGTCGGGATTGACCGCGCGGATATGCTCGACGTCGAACTTGTTCTTCTGGCGCACCTGCGGAAGGTAATTGGTCAGGAACACGTCGCAGGTCTTGGCGAGCTCGTAGAGCACTTCCTGTCCGTCGGGCGTCGAGATATCGATGCCGACGCTGCGCTTGCCGCGGTTGGGATGTTCGATCAGCGTGTGGCGCAGCGGATCGAGCGTCACGCCCCCCATATTCAGGAAACCGCGCTGGGTATCGCCGCGCTTGGGATGCTCGACCTTGATGACGTCCGCGCCCCAATCGGCGAGGATGCCGCCTGCAGCAGGCACGAAGGTGAACTGCGCTACTTCCAGCACACGCACACCTTTCATGACATGGGTCATGGTCGCTCGATCTCCCCTCGGCGCGGCAGCCGCACCCTTGTTGCCTTACGACTAGAAGCTGTCCCCCGCGCCGCAACCCCGCATCGCGGCTGTCGCGGGCGCTATCGCTCGCACGATGCCGGACGGACGCGATTTGCTATCGAGCGTCAGGGCGATAACGGATCGGGCACTAGTCGGGAGAGCTGCCATGGAAATCACGTCCTCACTTGCCGCTGTCGTAACCGGCGGCGCATCCGGCCTCGGGCTCGCGAGCGCAAAGGCGTTGCGCGCGGCGGGGGTAAAGGTGGCGATTTTCGACATTGCCGAGGCTGGTCCCGCCATCGCGGAAGAAATCGGCGCGACTTTCCACCGGGTCGATATCATGTCGGAGGAGAGCGTGGTCGCCGGCTTCGACGCGGCGCGCGCGGCGAACGGGCAGGAACGCATTTTGGTTCACTGCGCGATGGTCGCGGGCGGGGGGAAGACCGTCGGCTTCGACAAGACCACCGGCGGTTTCAAGCGTGCGCCGACGGAGGGGTTCGAGCGCGGCATGTTGGGCATCGCAGTCGCGAGCTACCGCATGGCGTCGATTGCGGCGCTCGGCATGGCGGGTGAGGATCCGCTCAACGACGACGGCGAGCGCGGGACGATTATCCTGACCTCGTCCTGTGCTTCGCAGGACGGGCAGATCGGGCAGGTGACCTATGGATCGGGCAAGGGTGCCGTCAACGCGATGGTCCTGCCGATGGCCCGCGACCTGATGGACCTCGGCATCCGCGTGAACGCGATCCTCCCCGGTACCTTCGCGACCCCGCCGATGCTGGGGGTGAAGGACCGCGCGCCCGCCGTGTTCGCGGGGCTGGAGGCAGCGGTGCCGTTCCCGAAGCGCCTCGGCAAGCCCGACGAGTTCGGCAGCCTGATGATGGAACTGGTCCGCAATACCTATTTCAACGGTCAGTGCGTGCGGCTGGATGGCGCAATCCGGATGCCGCCGCGATAAGGGATCGGCGCTGACGCGCCGTTTTTGGCAGATTTCCGCCAAAGGTCACAAAGGTCACACCTGAAACGATATAGCCGAGGTGCTTGCGAAGCCCCGTGCGCTCGACCGCGCGCGCGGTGCGAATTCTGCGTCCGTGGGACGGATAGACAGGTTTGAAAGAGCGGCACGGATATCGAATCACGTAACATGCTGGCTGAGGGCGCAAGTGTAGGAAAGCATTTTTGTTCACGTTTTGGACCGAAATAGGACCGGTTGGTCGCATCTCGGTTGTCGCCGACATTTCGCTCGTTCCAGCGCGTAATCTGCTCACTCGAAAGCGGATACGCCCCGCCGCGCACATCGTGATCAGCGCGTAGCGGCCGCAGCGAGTGCAGCATCTTCGGCTGCCGTTCCACCCGAGACACCCAGCGCACCGACGACGCGACCATTCACGATAATCGGTACGCCACCGCCGATCGCGATCACCTCGTCCGACGACATTAGCCGTACTTCACCGGCGGTCACGCGTTCCTGAAGTGTCGCCGTGGACACCCTCAGCCGTGCGGCCGTGCGCGCCTTTTGTTGGGCAAGCCGGATCGACGCATAGGGGGCATCTTCCATCCGGGCGAAGGCGATAAGTTCGCCCGACGGATCGACCACAGCGAAGGCCATCGACATGCTCTTTTCCGTGGCAAACGCCCGCGCGCGTCCGATGAGCGCCAAGGCGTCGTCGACCGATATCGCGAGGCCGTAGCGCGTCAGTCGCACGGCAGGTGCGGGAGCGCCGGGGTTCGCCCCGGCTGCAGCCGTTTGCGCCAAGACAGTCGCCGGAATGGCGCAGCCCGCCAACACCGATGCAGCAATTGCCATCCTGATCATTTACGGGCCGCCAAGGGTGCCTCGCGGCCCGAATGAACGAGGACCGCATCGGGCAGTCGTTGCCCGCGTACCTCGATGGCACGAACCTGAGCGTTCAAATCGACCAATTCGCTGCCAGAAAAATGCACGCTGGAGGCTCCGATATTTTGCAACATGTGAGTCGCGTTCGTTGTCCCCGGAATCGGGACGATCCAGGGCTTTTGCGCCATCAGCCAGGCGAGGGCGATCTGTGCCGGGGCTGCCGCTTTGCGCGCGGCCCATTGCGTGAGAACCGCCACCAGTTGCAGGTTATGCGGCAGGTTCTCGGGGGTGAACCGCCCTTCCACCGCGCGGATGTCACCGGGCGCGAACCGCGTGTTCGCATCGATCCAGCCGGTCAGGAACTGCGCGCCGAGCGGACTCCAAGGGACGAAGCCGATGCCCAGTTGCTCGCACAGCGGCAGCACTTCGGCTTCCGGCCCGCGCCACAGCATCGAATATTCATTCTGGACTGCCGTGACCGGCAATGCCGCATGGGCGCGGCGCAGCGTATTCAGGCCCATTTCCGAAAGGCCCCAATGCCGCACCTTACCCTGTCGCATCAGGTCTTGAACCGCACCGGCGACCTCCTCTATCGGCACGTCGGGATCGACGCGGTGCTGGTAGAGTAGGTCGATCCGGTCCGTGCGGAGGCGTCGCAGCATATTATCGACGACCAGTTTGATATGGTCGGGGCGGCTGTTGAGGCCCGGCCGCCGCTCGCCCGTTTGCTGGTCGATGTTCCAGCCGAACTTCGAGGTGATCACGACCCGGTCCCGGAACGGCTGGATCGCCTCACCGAGGATGCGCTCGCATTCGTGCGGCCCGTAAGCTTCGGCGCAGTCGAAGAATGTGACGCCATGATCGAACGCGGTCCGAATCAGCGCGACCTGTTCGGGGCGATAGGGCGTCTCGGTCGTATACTTGCGGCGGTTGTTTTGGACGCCGAGGCCGATGCTCGAAACCTCGAGCGAACCCAGCCGCCGTCGTCCCGCTACGGTGCCTTGCGTCGAACGACCGGCGCGCGGGGCTGCGGCGCGGGCCGCTTGTGTCATAAGTGGCCCGGCGGCGGCGGCGGCGAGGATTGCCCGACGACCTATCCCGGTCGTGCGTTCGTCAGACATCTCGACTCACTCCCGTTGTGCAATTCCTCCTGCCTACCAGCATTCTGCTGCATTGCGCCAACGGCGGCTTCCCCTTTGTTTTAGACCCGCTCGATCACAATTGCCGGGGCCATCCCCCCTGCCGCGCACATCGTGATCAGCGCGTAGCGCCCGCCGCTGCGTTCGAGTTCGTCGAGCGCGGTGCCGATCAGAACCGCGCCGGTCGCGCCGATGGGGTGGCCGAGCGCAATCGCGCCGCCGTTGATGTTGAGCTTGGCGCGGTCGATGCCGAGGTCGCGGATGAACTTCTCGGTCACGACCGCGAAAGCCTCGTTGACTTCGAACACATCGATATCGGCGACGGTCAGCCCGGCCTTGGCGAGCACTTTCTTGGCCGCAGGAACCGGCGCATTGAGCATCAGGGTCGGGCAGTCGCCGACGTTTGCCATCGCAACGATGCGCGCGCGGGGTTTGAGGCCGTGCTTGTCGGCATAGTCCTTCGACGCGAGCAGGATCGCCGCCGCGCCATCGACCACCCCCGATGACGTGCCGACATGGTGGACATGCTCGATCTTCAGGTCGGGGTATTTCTGGTTGATCAGCCCTGCGAAGGTCGGACCGTCGGGCGCGGAGGGCATCGCGCCGAACATCTCGAATGCGGGCTTCATCGCCGCAAGCGTCTCCGCCGTCGTGTCGGGGCGCGGATATTCCTCGTGATCGAGCACGACATTGCCGTCGTCGTCGACCACTGGGACCACCGATTTGGCGAAGCGGCCTTCCTTGATCGCGACCCCTGCGCGGCGCTGGCTTTCCACGCCGAAGGCTTCGAGTTCGGCGCGCGAAATGCCTTCCTTCGCCGCAATCGCGTCGGCGGCGACGCCCTGGTGCGACTGCGGATGCGCCGCCTGTAGTCGCGCATTGCCGTTGCTCATGCCGCCCGATGAGCCAAGACCCGCCTCGCGGACTTTGCCGCCGTAATGTGCTACGTACGACATCATCTCGGTCCCGCCGGCAATGACCAGGTCTTCCATACCCGACATGATCTGCCCGGCGGCGAGGTTGGTCGCGGTGACGCCCGAGCCACAGAAACGATCCAGCGTGACGCCGCTGGCTTTCTGGTCGTATCCCGCGTCGAGCGCGGCCATGCGGCCCATGTCGCCGCCCTGTTGCCCCATCTGCGCACTTGTGCCCCAGATGATGTCATCGACATCGGCGGTGTTCAGATTGTTGCGGTCCTTCAGCGCCTTGAGCACCGTCGCCGCCAGATGCTGCGGGTGCATGTGCGACAGCGCGCCTTTGCCCATCTTGCCGATACTGCGCGGCGTGCGGACGGCGTCGATGATATAGGCTTCGGCCATGTCGGTGCTCCGTGGATGTGCAGCGGGCGCGCGGCCCTTCGCTGATCGATATGGCATGGCCGCCGCGCCTTCGCCAATCGTGCAGGCGATTGATGGCGCGCGGGCTTTCAGCGTCTCGCGTGGTGTTTAGAACAACTGCTCTTCGCCGAGCGCCAGCGAGGTGCTCGTTCGAGCGTTAGCGAGAACCATTGCGGGAAACCTCGCTGACGCTCGGTGGGGCTTCTCGCTAACGCTCGAAGAAGGAAAGGGGGCGGCAATGACGGAAAGCACCGATGCCGCACCCTTCGGCGGCACCTTCGCGCCTCTGCGCGAGCGCACTTTCCGCACGATCTGGTCGGCGAGCCTGCTTTCCAATTTCGGCCAGCTGATTCTTGCGGTCGGGGCGGCGTGGGAAATGACGCGGCTGACCTCGTCGCCCAGCATGGTTGCGCTCGTCCAGACCGCATCGATGCTGCCGCTGATGCTGGTCGCAGTGCCGGCCGGCGCAATTGCCGACATGTTCGACCGCCGTCGCATCGCAATGTCGGGTCTCGCCCTTTCGTCGCTGTGCGGTGCGATGCTGACTGCCCTCGCTTTTGCCGGGCTGACGACTCCCTGGGTCATTCTTGCCTTTTGCGCGCTGATCGGCGCGGGTGTCGCGATCTATGCGCCCGCCTGGCAGGCCTCGATCAGCGAACAGGTCGAGGGGCCGAATGTGCCCGCTGCCATCGCGCTCGGCACGATCAGCTCGAGCGTCGCGCGCAGCTTCGGTCCGGCCATCGGGGGGTTCATCGTGCTGGCGGCCGGCGCGAAGGCGGCGTTCGCGATCAACGCGCTGTTCTACCTTCCCTTGCTGCTGGCGTTCTTTTTCTGGAAGCGCCGCCAGGTCCCGTCGCGCTTGCCGCCTGAACGGCTCGACCGCGCGATCGTGTCGGGCATGCGTTATATCCGCCATTCGGGACCGATCCGCACTGCCTTGTTCCGCACGTTCATGTTCGGACTGGCGGGCGCGACGGCAACCGCGCTGGCACCGCTGATCGCCAAGGATTTGCTGCGCGGCAACGCCGATACCTATGGCATATTGCTGGGTGCGGGCGGCGTCGGCGCAGTGACCGGCGCGTTGCTGGTCGGCTGGTTTCGCAATCGCTTCGGCACCGAAGGGGCGACGCGATTGCTTGCTATCGCAGGGGGACTGGCGCTGGTGCTGACCGGGTTCAGCCGCTCGCTGCCGCTGACCTGCCTCGGCCTGTTCATCGGCGGCGGCGCAAACATCCTGACCATCGCGCTGTTCAACATATCGGTTCAGACGGCCGCGCCGCGATGGGTGACGGCGCGCGCCCTGTCGCTGTTCACCTCGGCGCTGACCGGCGGGATCGCCATCGGTGCCGTGTTCTGGGGCGTGCTGGCCAGCATGACCGATGTTCAGGTTGCGGTCGTCGCCTCCGGCGTGACGTTGCTCGCGACGGCGCTGTTGTCGGTGTTGATGCCTTTGCCCGAATCGACCGAAGCCGATGTTGCAACGGTCGAGATCGCGCACCAGCCCGAGGTCGGCATGGCGCTGACCATGCGGTCGGGGCCGGTCGTGATCGAGATCGACTACGACGTCGATCCGGACAGCGCGCGCGATTTCTACATGGCAATGCTTCAGGTCCAGCGAACGCGCCTGCGGAACGGCGGGTTCGACTGGTCGATGTCGCGCGACATCGCCAATCCGGCGCTGTGGACCGAACGCTATAAATGCCCGACCTGGGGCGACTATCTCAGGATGCGCGACCGGTTCAGCCAGGCCGATATCGCGCTGCACGAGGCGGCGCGCAGCTTCCACCGCAACACGGGCGATCTGCGCATCCGGCGAAAGCTCGAACGCCCGTTCGGCTCGGTGCGGTGGAAGGCCGACACGCCCGATCCGCGCCACGGCACTATCGGCTACATCGGACCTTAAGGAGGCAAACCATGCGATATCGCGTCATCCAATGGGCAACCGGCAATATCGGGACACGGTCGCTGCGCGCAGTGATCGAGCATCCGGACATGGACCTCGTCGGGCTGTGGGTGAGCAATCCGGACAAGGTCGGGCGGGACGCGAGCGAACTGGCCGGGACTGCGCCGTGCGGCGTTATCGCAACGAACTCGGTCGATGCGCTCGTCGCGACTGAAGCCGATTGCGTGTTGTACATGCGACAGGGGACCGACATCGGCGAACTGTGCCGGTTGCTGGCTTCGGGCAAGAATGTCGTCACCACGCGGGGTGATTTCCATCATCCGCGCTCGATGGACCCGGACGTGCGCGCGCAGATCGAGGCGGCGTGCGCGGCGGGCGGCACGTCGATCTACAGTACAGGATCGAGTCCCGGTTTCGTGACCGAGGCGCTGGTCTTGCCGCTGTTGTCGCTGTCGCGGCGGCTCGATTGCCTGACGATCGACGAATATGCCGACATGACCAGCCGCAACTCGCCCGACCTGCTGTTCAATGTGATGGGCTATGGCGTGTCGCCCGGGCAATTCGACCAGCGCAAGGTCGATTACGTGAAACATGATTTCGCCGGGTCGCTCGCGCAGGTGGCCGACGCGATCGGGATCGAGATCGACAGCTGGGACGCTTTCGGTGAGCTGTCCGCCGCGCGCAACCGCGTCGAGATTGCGGCGGGCGTCATCGAGGCAGGCACGGTCGCTGCACAGCGCATCACCATCAGCGGCATGAAGGACGGCAAGCCCCGGCTGCGGTTTCGCGCCAACTGGTATTGCGCGACCGATATCGAAGACACCGACTGGAATCTGCGCGAGTCCGGCTGGCGGGTGCAGGTCGAGGGCGACACGCCGCTCGACGTCAACATCACCTTCCCCGTCGCGCCTGAGGATTATGCCGCGTTCACGCCGGGGTTGACCGGGCACCGGGCGGTCAATGCGGTGGCGGCGGTGTGCGAAGCGGCGCCGGGGATCAGAACAACCGTCGATCTGCCGCAGGTGGTTGCGGCGCTTTAGCTTTCGCCGCGCAGCGTCGTGATGATTGCGGAAAAGTCGCGGCCCCCCGCGCCACCGTCAACGAATGCCTGATAGAGTTCGGCGGCGCGCGCGCCCATCGGGGTGTCGGCATCGACCGAAGCGGCAGCTTGGCGGGCGAGCGACAGGTCTTTCAGCATCAGCGCGGCGGCAAACCCGCCTTCGTAGTTGCGGTCGGCGGGCGTTTCGGGACCGACGCCGGGGATGGGGCAATAGCTTGTCATCGACCAGCTCTGTCCCGACGACACGCTGGCGATGTCGTAAAAGCGTTGCAGGTCGAGGCCGAGCTTGTCGGCGAGCGCGAACGCCTCGCATGTCGCGATCATCGATGCGCCGAGCAGCATGTTGTTACAGATTTTGGCGGCCTGGCCTGCGCCGTTCGCGCCCGCGTGGATGACGGCCTTGCCCATGTTCGACAGGATCGGCTCGGCGCGCGCGAAGGCCTCTGCCGATCCGCCGACCATGAAGGTGAGCGTGCCCGCGTTAGCGGCAGCAATCCCGCCCGAGACGGGGGCATCGACCGCGATCAGCCCTTTGGTCTCGGCAAGCGTCGCCACGTCACGCGCGGTGGTGACGTCGATGGTCGAACAGTCGAGGAGTAGCGTCCCGGCTTTGGCGTGCGGGGCGAGGATCGTTTCGTAGATCTCGCGGACGTGCTTGCCGGCGGGCAGCATGGTCACGACCGCTTCGGCGTCGGCCACGGCTTCGGCTGCGCTGGCGGCGGGCAGGCATCCGGCGGTCTTGGCGCGGTGGAGGGCTTCGGAAGACAAGTCGAACGCGCGGACATCATGGCCGGATTTCGCCAGGTTCGCGGCCATGCCGCCGCCCATGTGGCCGAGGCCGATGAAGGCGATCGTGGTCATGCTATTTTCCCGTCCAGTTGCCCGGCCGCTTCTCGACGAAAGCGCTCATGCCTTCGCTCTGGTCGTCGGTGCCGAACAGGCCGTGAAACAACCGCCGCTCGAAAAGGATGCCCTGCGCGAGATTTGTCTCGAACGCGGCGTTGACCATTTCCTTGTTGGCGATGGCGGCAAGCGGCGGCATCGCCGCAATGGCGGTTGCGGTCTTGACCGCTTCCTCGACCAGATCGGCGGCGGGCACGACGCGTGCGACGAGGCCGCTGCGCTCGGCTTCCTCCGCGCCCATCATCCGGCCGGTCAGGCACATCTCCATCGCCTTGGCCTTGCCGATGGCGCGGGTCAGGCGTTGCGAGCCGCCCATGCCGGGGGTGACGCCCAGCTTGATCTCGGGCTGACCGAACTTGGCGTTATCGCCCGCAATGATGAAGTCGGCCATCATCGCAACCTCGCACCCGCCGCCCAGCGCAAAGCCGTTGACGGCGGCAATCCAGGGCTTGCGGATCGCGGTGATGCGTTCCCAGCCCGCGAAAAAGTTCGCGGCGTACATCGAGGCGAACGACTGGTCCGACATTTCCTTGATGTCCGCGCCCGCCGCGAACGCCTTTTCGCTGCCAGTCAGGACGAGGCAACGCTGGCCGGGGTCGGCGTCATAGGCGGCGAAGGCGGTGGTCAGATCAGAGAGAATCTGGCTGTTGAGCGCGTTCAGTGCCTGCGGGCGGTTGAGCGTGACGAGCGTCACGGCTTTACGGGTTTCAACGAGGATGGTTTCGTAAGTCATTTTCATTCTCCGTCGCCCCGGACTTGATCCGGGGCTGGGCTTCTTCGTCGTGAAGCCAGCAAAAGGAAGCCTAACCCCGGGTCAAGCCCGGGGCGACGATAAAAGGGGAGTCCATTCCTGCTCGGCGGGCAGCGGCGCGAATACGGCATCCACATCGGCACTGCTTGCATCCGGCACCCAGCGCGGCGCATTATCCTTGTCGATCACGACCGCGCGGACGCCCTCGATGAAATCGGGGTGCGCGAGGACGCGGACGGCGATGCGGTACTCCATCCGCATGATATCGGCGAAATCGGTCATCGCCGCACCCTCGCGCAACTGGCGCAACGCGACGGCCATCGACAGCGGGGATTTGCTGCGGAGCGTCGCCAGTTCCTTCAGCGCCCACTCGCTACCGTCAGCTTCGAGCGCTGCCATGATTCCGGCCACGCTGTCTCCGGCGAACAGCCGGTCGATATGGGTGCGGTTCTCGACGATGCGGGCGAGCGGGGCACCGACGCCATGGCTTTTGAGCGTCGCGAAGATATCCGCGCTGTCATTCAACGCGGCGATGGCGGCAGGCACATCCGCGCTCGCGATGTAATGCGTCGCCAGCCCCAACGCGAGGCACTCCGCGCCGTCGAGCCGCGCCCCGGTCAGCCCCATGAACTTGCCGACCTGCCCCGGCAGCCGCGACAGATACCAGCTACCGCCGACATCGGGGAACAGGCCGATTCCGGTTTCGGGCATCGCAAAGCGCGTGTTCTCGGTCGCAATGCGATAACGGCAGGGCAGCGCAATACCGACGCCGCCGCCCATCGTGATGCCGTCCATGATGCTGACGGTCGGCTTGGGGTAAGTGAACAGCCGGTGGTCGAGCCGGTATTCGGTATGGAAGAACGCCCGCGCCGCAACGCCGTCGCCCTTCATGCTGTCGGAGAGCATGCGAATATCGCCACCTGCGCAGAAGCCGCGCCCTTGTGCATGGTCGATCACGACGAGCGCGATTTCGTCGTCGGCTTCGAAATCGGCCAGCGCATCGAGCATTCGGAGGCACATGTCGGTAGTCAGCGCGTTTAGCGCCTTGGGCCGGTTCAGCCGGATGCGCCCTAGGTGGCCTTCCTTCGCAATGAGGACTTCGGCGTTCACTGCCGCAACAAATCCCGCCCGACGATCATCCGCATCACCTGATTGGTCCCCTCAAGGATCGAATGCACCCGCAGGTCGCGCCAGAAGCGTTCGATGGGGTAATCCTGCAAATAACCGTACCCGCCGAACAATTGCAGCGCGTCATTGGCGACTTTCGACCCTGTATCGGTCGCGAGCCGCTTCGCCATCGCCGAAAAGCGCGACTTGTCGGGCGCGTTCGCCGTTACCTTGGCCGCCGCCATGTAGAGCAATGCGCGCGCCGCTTCTAAATCGGTCGCCATGTCGGCGAGCATGAACTGGGTATTCTGGAAATCAGCGATAGGCTTGCCGAACTGCTGGCGGTCCTTGGTATAGGCAATCGCCTCGTCGAGGCAGCGTTGCGCACCGCCCAGCGACGCCGCACCGATGTTGATACGCCCGCCATCGAGGCCCATCATCGCGAAGCGGAACCCGTCGCCCTCCGCGCCGACACGGTTGGCGACGGGCACTTTCACATTGTCGAAGATCACCTGCGCGGTGGGGGATGCGTTCCAGCCTAGCTTGCGCTCGAACGCGCCGAAGCTGACGCCCGGCATGTCCTTTTCGATGACGAGGCACGACACGCCTTTCGGCCCCGCCTCGCCGGTGCGGACCATCGTCACGTAAATCTCGTTGACGCCCGCGCCGCTGATGAACTGTTTCGTCCCGTTGACGACATAATGGTCGCCGTCGAGCTTGGCGGTGGTCTTGAGCGCTGCCGCATCCGATCCGCTGCCCGGTTCGGTCAGGCAATAGGAGGCGATTTTGTCCATACCGACCAGCTGCGGCAGATACCGATCCTTGATCTCCGTGCCGCCGAACTGGTCGATCATCCAGCTCGCCATATTGTGGATCGAGATGAAACTCGACGTCGCGGTGCAACCGTACGCCATGGCTTCCATGATGAGCGCCGCCTCCAGCCGCCCGAGCCCGATCCCGCCGCGTTCTTCCGCCACATAAATCGCGCCGAAACCCAGCGCGCCTGCCGCCTTCCACACATCGACGGGGTAATGATGCTTTTCATCCCATTCAGCAGCGAACGGCGTAATCGCATCGGCGGTGAACTTGCGGGCCATATCCTGGATCGCGCGCTGGTCGTCGGTGAGGTCGAACTGGGTCATGCGTCTCCAATCGAACCGCGCGCCATTCCGGTCAAGCCGCGCGTGCGATACCCGCCGCGTGCCGCCGCCGGTCGAGCGCAATGCCCGCCAGGTTTTGCGACCGCGCGATTTTGCGAACTCGAACCGTCCGAACGTCGCCGATGACTTCAAACGCGTCGAGATGTGCCTGAAGCGCGGGAGTGCGGCAGCGTTGCCTGCCATTGGCCTGCGCGACCACTAATGCCGAATCGCCGAGCAGGACGAAATCCGTCACCCCGAGCCTCTGCGCCACTCGCAGCGCCGCGATAAGCGCCAGCCATTCGGCGTCGTTGTTAGTGCCATCGCCGAGGTCATCGAAATAATGCGTTACCCCACGCGCAACGACGGCGGCCTCCATCGGTCCCGGATTCGGTCGGCACCCGCCGTCAAAGAAAATTTTCAGGCGTTTGGGCATTTCAACGCGTCACCGCTTTTCGCGATCTTCCGGCCGTGCGCGAGGTCCAGCCGATATCCCGTCCTTGTCGAGCCGCACATCGAGCGGCGTCCCGCCGATTTCGCCGCGAAGCGTGACGCTCTGGCCGTTCTCGATCTGCAACTGGGTATCGTTGCCGAGCGGAATGTTGAGGTCGGCGGGGATGTCGAGCGGCACCTCGACAGGCTTGGCAACCGGCGCGGCGGCGCGCGCGCCGGGAATCGCCCCGCTCATGAAGTCGCGCCAGATTTGCGCCGGGACCGTACCGCCGTTGATCCCCTTCAGCGGCGTATTGTCGTCGTTGCCGACCCAGACACCGACGACCAGATCGCCCGCAAAGCCGACGAACAAGGCGTCGCGGCTGTCCTGACTGGTGCCGGTCTTCCCATAAGCCTTGATCGCCAGATTGGCGCGCCGTCCGGTGCCGTCGGTGACGACCGTTCGCAAAAGGTCGAGCAGCTGGTCGTGCTGGGTGTCGCCGAAAGTCCGGCGACTTGCGAGCAGACGGTCGAGGAGTCCGGGTTCGGGCTGTTCGACGGCGTGCGGCGACACCGGCCAGCGCCCTGCCGCGACCGACCCATAGGCGGAGGTGAGTTCGAGCAAGCTCACCCCAGACGAACCCAGCGCCAGCGTCGGGTCGGCGGTCAGCTTGCTGCGGATGCCGAGATCGCGCGCCGCCTCGATCACCATTTCGGGGCCGAGTTGTTTGTATAGCCGGACGGCGGCGACGTTGCTCGACCGCGCGAACGCCTGTCGCAGCGTGATCTCGCCCCGATAATGTTCGCTGCTGTTCTTCGGGCGATAGCTGCTGTCGAGGATCGGGCTGTCGTCGATCATAGAATCGGGGGTCATGCCGGAGCGCAGCGCGGCGAGATAGACGAACAGTTTGAACGTCGATCCCGGCTGTCGCCGCGCCTGGGTCGCACGGTTGAAGGGTGACGCGTCGTAGCTGCGCCCACCGATCATCGCGACGACATCGCCATTGGTCCGCATCGCGACCAGCGCGACCTGCGCCTTGCCCAGCGCTGCGCGTCCGACTGCAGCACGTGCCAGCCGTTGTAACCGCGCGTCGAGCGTCGTGGTGATCTTCGCATCGGCATAGGCGTCCTCCGCCGTCGCGCGTGCCTGTGGCAGTGCCCAGTCGGCGAAATAGGTGCCGGTCGGCAGTTGCGAGCGGTTGTACAGATTGAGCGTCGCCGGATCGGTCGCTGCGGCGCGCGCGGGCGTGATTGCGCCGGTCTCGGCCATCGCCGCCAGCACGAGCTGCGACCGCGCCTGCGCGCCGGACAGGTTGCGCGACGGCGCGAGCTGCGACGGTGCCTTGACCAGCCCCGCCAGCATCGCCGCCTGCGCCAGCGTCAGCTTTTCGGGCTGGCGGTTGAAGTAGTGACGCGATGCCGCACGCAGGCCGTAGACATTGTCGCCGAAATAGGCGTTCGACAGATAGCGTTCGAGGATTTCGTCCTTGGTCAGCCAGCCTTCCAGCCAGAACGCGATCAGCATTTCGCGCGCTTTCCGCGACAGATTGCGGTCGGCGGTGAGGAAGGTCATTTTCGCGAACTGCTGTGTGATGGTGCTGCCCCCCTGGGTGCCGCCGCCGCGAAGGTTGTTCCAAGCGGCGCGCGCCAGGCCTCGCGGATCGACGCCCCAATGGCTGTAAAAACGGCGGTCCTCGATCGCGATGAACGCCTGCGGAACGTGCTTCGGTAGCGTAGCAAGCTTGACCGGCCGGTCGACAATGGCGCCGTTTCGCGCAATCGCCTGCCCGTCGGCGGCAAGCAAGGTCACGCTGGGCGGCACCATCGGCTGAAGCGATTTCGACAGCGGCGCGGTAAGCGCGAGCCAGGCGAACAGCACGACGAACAGCAGCACGAACGCCTGAAACCCGCGCTTGACCCAGCGCCACCGGCTGCGAAGTTTGGACGGCGGCGGTTGATCTTGCCCCGGCTGCAATCCGGGGTACGCTGCGGGATCGGCAAAGCCTTGCTCCCGGCCCGGAACGGGCGCCGACGGTGGATCAAGGACATCGGTACGGTCGATCATCGCAGTCGGTGTATTACAAGGCTATAACACGGATAGCGAGGGGGATTTGTGCATCGCCGAACGGAAATGGCGCGCCCGACAGGAGTCGAACCTGTGGCCTCAAGATTAGAAGTCTCGTGCTCTATCCAGCTGAGCTACGGGCGCGTCGCTTGTGCCGTAGCGCCGATTGCTCCTAGGCTCCAGCCATGAGCACCGACGCCCCCCCGAAACATGTCAGCGCGCGCGATGTCGGCCGCGACGGCTTTCGCTATTTCGATTTCGTGATGGCGGCGTTCGTCGCGATCCTGCTGCTGTCGAACGTGATCGGGGCCGCGAAGCCGGCGCAGATCTGGGGATTCACTTTCGGTGCGGGGATTCTGTTTTTCCCCTTGAGCTACATCATCGGCGACGTGCTGACCGAGGTGTACGGCTACGGACGCGCGCGCCGGTGTGTCTGGGCGGGGTTTGCCGCTGTCCTGTTCATGGCGTTCATGTCATGGGTCGTGGTGTCGCTGCCGCCCGCACCCGGCTGGGAAGGGCAGGCGGCTTACGAGAGCGTATTCGGGCAGGTGCCGCGCATCGTCCTCGCCTCGGTCGCGGCGTTTTGGGCGGGCGAGTTCGTCAATGCGTTCGTCATGGCCAAGATGAAGATCGCGACGCAGGGCAGGCATTTGTGGATGCGGACGATCGGCTCGACGGTGTTCGGACAGGGGGTCGACAGCCTGATCTTCTACCCGCTGGCGTTTCTGGGCGTGTGGGAGACATCGACCGTCGTATCGGTGATGGCCGTCAACTGGGCGCTAAAAGTGCTCTGGGAAATCCTGCTGACGCCGGTCACCTATGCGGTGGTCGGCTTCCTGAAGTCCCGCGAGGGCGTGGACGTGTATGACGAGGGCACCGACTTCACGCCGTTCCGGGCGGCAGTTTAGGCCAGCTCCAGCAATCCCTCGAACAGTCGCCGGCCGTCGGTGCCCCCGTGCGCGGCTTCGATCATGCGTTCGGGGTGCGGCATCATGCCGAGCACATTGCCGCCTACGTTGACGATGCCCGCAATGTCGCGTGCGCTGCCGTTGACGGGCTCGGCGTAGCGAAACACGACGCGGCCTTCGCCTTCGAGCCGGTCGAGCGTGGCCGCGTCGGCAAAGTAATTGCCGTCGTGGTGGGCGACGGGGAAAGTGACGGTCTCACCATTGGCGTAGCCGCTGGTGAAGGCCGTCTGGCTGTTGGCGACGGTGAGCCGCACATCGCGCCCGACGAAGCGGATGCCCGCGTTCCGCATCAGCGCGCCGGGCAGAAGTCCCGCTTCGGTCAGCACCTGAAATCCGTTGCAGATGCCGAGTACGGTGCGTCCTTCTCCCGCCGCCGCAATCACCGCCTGCATGATCGGCGACCGCGCCGCCATTGCGCCCGAGCGGAGATAGTCGCCGTACGAAAATCCGCCGGGCACGCCGATGATGTCGAGTCCGTCGGGCAGGGCGGTTTCTCGGTGCCACACCATCGCGGGCGCTGTTCCGGTGACTGCTTCCAGCGCGACCGCCAGGTCACGGTCGCAATTCGACCCGGGAAAGACGATGACCGCGCTTCTGGTCACCGCTCGATCCGGTAATTCTCGATGACTGTGTTCGCGAGCAACTTGCTGCACATCGCATCCAGATCGGCGTCGCTGGTCGTCTCGGCGACGTCGAGTTCGATCAGCTTGCCCTGCCGGACATCGTCGATGCCGGTGAAGCCCAGCCCTTCGAGTGCATGGTGGATGGCCTTGCCCTGCGGGTCGAGGACGCCGGGTTTCAGCGTGACGATGACACGGATTTTCATGGGGGGCAGCCTATGAACGCGGGGCCGCGCACGGGCAAGTGTTCATCGATTTTTAGGAGAATCGGCGCAGGCTTTACAGCCAAAGGACACGTCCGACATGGGATTCATTGCGACCGCGCTGTTCGTGTGCCTGTTCGTCTTCGGGCCGCAGGTGCTCGGCTATTCGGACGATGACGGCGGTATCAAGCTCGCCCTGTTCGCGACTTTCGCGTTCGGGGTGCTCGCGGGGTACCGCGCGCGCGGCTAGAAATAGCGGGCGAGGTTGAACGCGAAGCGCGACCGCTTGCTTTCATAGAGCGACAGCGACGAGGCGTTGAGCGTGTAGGTATAGCTGACGCTGGGCGAAAACCCCATGACGCGGAGCGCACGGACGCCCGCGTAGATGCGGCCAGACAGCCGCCAGTCGGCGCGCGGCGTGTCCGAGAAAGCGGCGAGCGGCGCGCCATAGGTCGCGCGGCTCGCGGTGCCGGTAATCCCGGCGTTGATCCCGTGCGGCAGTTCGCCGCCTAGTCCCAGCGACAGGCCGAATTCCTTGCTCGAATAGGCTTCCTCGTTCAGCCGGTCGGCGCGTGCGAACAGGCTGGCACTGGCGATCAGCGACCGCGCGACGACGCGCTCGTAGGTGGCATAAAGCGCGAAATTCCAGCCCGAATAGGCCTCCTGAAAGCCAGAGGCCGAATGGCGGGCATCGAGCGTCAGTCCGACCCGCTGGTCGTCGCCGATCGTATGCTGGACGGCGAGGCGTGCACCCAGTTGAGTCACGGCGCGGTCGCCACCGTACCAGCGCTGAAGCCCCAGCCCCTGCAGCGAGATGGAGGTTTCCTCCGACGGGCGGAATTCGGGTCCGGCGGCCAGCTGGACGGTATAATCGTCGTTGGCGGTGCCCTTGTAGTTCACTCCCTGCGCGTCGCCATCGACCAGAAATGCGCCGCGCTCGCCGATCTTGAAGCGCCAACCCGCCGAAATACTGGCGGTCTGCCCCAGGCCCGAACGCGCACGGGCATTTTCGTCGAGGGTCAGCGGAATCGTCTGGTTGCCGACGACGAGATCGACGGTCTCGGCACTGGTGCCGCTGTTTATGTTGGTATCGGGCGCAAAGCCGAATTCGGTCGAGACGTGCCAGGGACGCCGGTCGCGCAAAATGCCGCGCTGCGCCTGAATCGTCGCACGGATTTCGGGAGTCAGCGCGCCGTCCTGCGCGGCGAGGCGGAAATGATAGGCGGCCCCGCCGTCCTTGCCCTGCATCATCAGCGCGCGCGCGAGTTCGAGGCGGACGCGTGTCTGTTTCGGATCGATGGCGAGCGAGGCGCGGAATTCCTTGATCGCGGTCGCGGTATCGCCGGTTTCGACCGCGACATATCCGGCCAGAAAATGCGCTTCCATTCCCGCCGACGGTGCCTGACGCAAAGCGGCGATGAAGGGCCGCGCCTCTTCGAAGCGGCGTTGTTCGACCAGCGCCGAGGCATGGCCCAGCAGCTGGTCGGGGGTCAGCTGAATCTGGCAGGTGCCATTGGCGCAGGTTTCGGCCAGCGGCGCGGCAGCTAGGGGAACTCCGGAAAGGGACAGGACGGCGAGCGGAAGGGCGAGCGCTGCGCGCACCTTAGGGCTTCTTTCCCTTGAACGCGCCGACGATGTCGATGCGCTGGTCGGGGTTGCCGCCGACGATGCGGAACCCGCCGCCGACTTCCTCTGCCGCAGGGCCGAAGAACGCGCCGTCAATGGTCGATCCTGCGATGTTGACGATCGGGCTATAGCCATTGGTTGTCGCACCGAAGCGGGCCGACTGGAATTGACCGATGAAGCCGCCGGTCCGGACGAGGTCGATGGTCGCGGTGCCGGATGCGGTGAAGGTTGTCCCCAGCGCAATCGTGCTCTGCTGCGGCGAGGTCTGGTAGTCGTAGATCGGACGCCCGACGATACCGTCGAGTTTCAGACCTACTGCGCCGGTCGCGAAATTGACACTCGTCGACGATGTACCCGAAATCCACTGGAAGTAATTAGGATAGGAGCCTGTGCCGGCGTCGAGTGTCGGATTGAACACCATCGTTGCGAGCATCGTGCCGGTATAGGTGCCGCTGCCGGTCTTGGGCACTGCATTCTGGTCGGTCTGCAGACCATAAGCAAAGGCACCACGTTCGAGGTGCCAGATGGTTTGACCGATCGTCTTTCCGGTGCTGAGCGTTTGTGGCTGCCAACTGAACGCGTTGCGGATGAAGCCCGCGAGCGAGACGTATTTTGTCCCGTTGGTCCCGGGGCGTTCGAAGAACAGGTTGGTGGCCTGATAGCTTGCGGCCACTGCCGAATTGCCGGGACGCGGCGGTGTGTTGTTGTCCCCATAGATGACGAAGCCGGAGCCGCTGGCGAGGTACAGCGAACGCGGGTCGCCGTCGCCTGCTTGAAGATAGGCATAGTTCGAATTCTGCCCGATGCCGCCATAACCGCTGAGATCGTCGACGCCCCATTGCGGCGTGCGGGCCCCGGCAAAGTCGGTGCGCGAAGCGGGGTCCTGGAAACGGGTGTCGGTGTTGTTGTTGTTCACGTCCTTGACGACCAGCGTGAAGATTGCATCGCGCGGGTCGTAGCTCAGCGAAATCTTGCTGCTGCGGACGGTCGAGGAATAACCGCCAAAGGCATAGCCCTGTTGCGAATCGTCGCCCGGGAAAGGGCTGGCACCATTGGTGACCGTGCGATCGTCGGTATTGTAATCCATCACCAGCGTGCCGCCGATGCCCTGATAGGTGCGCGGCGCGGTCGGCGTGACGAATTCGGCATAGGGGTCGGTCGCCGCCGTTGTCCCGGTCCCGCTGGTGCCGCTCGAAACGGCCGTGCCGCTCGCGCTTTGGGTGTCGCCGCCGCTACACGCGGTCAGCGAAGTGGCAGTCAGCAGCAGGATCGCGAGATTACGCATCGGGGTCGCTCCAGTAGGGGCCTGTGAAGCCCGGTCCCCCATGGAGTAAGCCGTGAATGGTTAACGCAGCGCTAAAGGCCGTTACTTTTTGTGGGGAGTTTAGGAGTGTTCAAACCCTCTTCGCTTTGCGGAGAGGGCGGCGAAGCGAAGCGCAGCCGGGAGAGGATTGAAGTGCACGCGGTCGTGCCTCTCCCGATGCTTCGCATCGCCCTCTCCGCACGGCGGAGAGGGTTGAAACTACCGTCCCCGCTTCTTCCGCTGGGCATCCAGATCGAGCACGACATTATCGGCACCCTCGGGCAGCAAACCCAGCCGCCGCGCGACTTCCTGATAGGCTTCGACTTCACCGCCCAGGTCGCGGCGGAAACGGTCTTTGTCGAGCTTTTCGTTGGTCGCCATGTCCCACAAGCGGCATCCGTCGGGGCTGATCTCGTCGGCGAGGATGACGCGGGCGTAGTCATTGTCCCAGATGCGCCCGAACTCGAGCTTGAAATCGACCAGCTTGATGCCGATCCCGGCGAAGAGCCCGCACATGAAGTCGTTGATCCGGATCGCCATGTCGGCGATGTCGTGCATCTCGTCCTGCGACGCCCAGCCGAACGCGGCGATATGTTCGTCGGTGATCATCGGATCGCCGAGCGCGTCGTCCTTGTAATAATATTCGATGATGGTGCGGGGCAGCTGCGTCCCCTCCTCGATGCCGAGCCGCGTCGAGATCGAGCCCGCCGCGACATTGCGGACGACGACTTCGATCGGGATGATCTCGACTTGCCGGATCAGTTGCTCGCGCATGTTCAGGCGGCGCATGAAATGGTGCGGCACGCCGATGGTACCGAGCAGCGTGAAGATATGCTCCGAAATCCGGTTGTTGAGCACGCCCTTGCCGTTGATCGTCCCCTTTTTCTGGGCGTTGAACGCCGTCGCATCGTCCTTGAAATACTGGATCAGCGTGCCGGGCTCGGGCCCTTCGTACAAAATCTTGGCCTTGCCTTCGTAGATCTGGCGGCGGCGGGTCATGGCAATTCCTGTTCGCAACAAAGCAATATGCCCCGGCAAGCGCGCGTCGAGCGGGCGGCCGGGGCTTCGCGGGGCGCTATAGCGGGGCGGGAAGCAGCGCGCAAACGCGCCGGGTCAGTGCGCGGTGCGGCGCAGGAACGCGAAATTATAGTCGCTGTCGTCGATCCAGATGCGCGGCGGCAAATCGCCGAGCGGAGCATACGCCAAGCCGCGCATCGCGAGTTCCTCGATCACGCCAGGATGTCCGCGCCGGTCGTTCCAGCCGATCACGAGCAGGCCGCCGCCGTTCAGCGACGTAGTACAGGCATCGACGACACGCGTCTGGGCCGCATAGCCATAGACCCCGAATCCGAACAGTCCGGTCAGAAAAATCGCATCGAACCGCACATCGGGCAGCAACTCGGGGAGCGCGCCGATGTCGCCGGTGACATGACGCCCGGGCACGCCGTGCGGCGCGGCGGCGGGATCGTAATCGATCGTCCAGCACTCCGCCCCGTGTGTCGTTACCCGTGCGGGATAATCGGCCGTATAGCCGCGCACGCCCGCAAGCAGGATGCGTCCGCCCGCTGCGGCTACCTGCGGGAAAATGTGATCGCGCAGCACTTCGCGATCGGGTGCGGCGGCGATGAGCGCCTCTTCGCGCGCGCGCGTCAGATGTAGGCGCGACAGAAATTTCACGATCGCGCGCCGCGATGGAATGCGCTGGTCCAGCATATGCGCCGCGCAGTCGCGGCGCGCCGTCGAAAATTGTGCCATGCCCCGACATCTTCCCCAAGACTCGGTTTACGTTATTTCACACACGGAACGAGGTCAAATCGGGCGGAACGACCGGTGCAACGGAATTGGGTTGCGGTCGGCGCGCATCGCTGTGAAGCAGCGTGCATGACCGAAAAAATCTACCTTACCGCCAACGATCTTCTCGCCGACTCATTCCGTCTCGGCATGCAGGTGGTCGACAGCGGCTTTGCGCCGACGCACCTCGTGGGCATCTGGCGCGGCGGGGCGCCCGTCGGCATCGCAGTGCAGGAGCTGCTCGAATATAAGGGCGTGCCGTGCGACCATATCGCGGTGCGGACCTCGTCCTATTCGGGGATCGACCGGCAGGACGCCGAGGTCCGCGTGTTCGCGCTCGGCTATCTTATCGACACGCTGGGGCCGGACGACCGTTTGCTCGTCATCGACGACGTGTTCGACAGCGGGCGCAGCATTGCCGCGTTCCTGCGCGAGCTCGCGGTGCGCTGCCGCCACAATATGCCGCGCGAGGTGCGGATTGCGACGGTGTGGTACAAGCCGTCGCGCAACCGGACGGCGCTGAAGCCCGACTTTTACGTTCATGCGACCGAGGAGTGGCTGGTGTTCCCGCACGAAATCGACGGGTTGAGCGAAGCCGAAATCCGCGCGTACAAGCCCGAGGTGGCGATCATCCTGGGCGAACAGGCGGTGGACGCATGAGCAACGGGTTCGCCAGTGCCGCAGACCGTCGCGAATTTATCGCCGGACTGCCCAAGGCCGAATTGCATTTGCATATCGAGGGGTCGCTCGAACCAGAGTTGATGTTCGCGCTCGCCGAACGCAACGGGGTCGCGATCCCCTTCTCGAGCGTCGAGGAAGTCCGCGCCGCTTATGCCTTTTCCAACCTGCAGGATTTTCTCGACATCTATTATCAGGGGATGGCCGTCCTGTTGACCGAGAATGATTTCTACGACCTGACCATGGCCTATCTCGCGCGCGTCCACGCCGATGCGGTGCGCCATGTCGAAATCTTTTTCGATCCGCAGGGGCATACCGAACGCGGTGTCGCGTTCGCGACGGTGATTGGCGGCATCACCCGCGCGCTCGACGCGGCGCAGGCGCAATGGGGCATGTCCTCGCGCCTCATCATGTGCTTCCTGCGCCATCTGAGCGAAGCAGAGGCAGAGGCAACGCTCGATCAGGCCCTGCCGCATCTCGAACGCATCCACGGCGTGGGTCTGGACTCGTCGGAAAACGGCCACCCGCCCGCCAAATTCGCGCGCGTCTTCGCCCGCGCCCGTTCGCTGGGCCTGAAACTCGTAGCGCATGCGGGCGAGGAGGGGCCGCCGGCTTATGTTTACGAGGCACTCGACGTGCTCGGCGTGGACCGCATCGATCATGGCAACCGCTCGCTCGAAGACCCGGCGCTGGTCGCGCGGCTGGCGGCCTCGGGGATGACGCTGACCGTCTGCCCGCTGTCGAACCTGAAACTGTGCGTGGTCGACGACCTGCACGCGCATCCTCTAAAGACGATGCTGGATGCAGGATTGGCGGCGACGGTCAATTCGGACGACCCGGCGTATTTCGGGGGCTATGTGAACGCGAATTTCATCGGCGTCGCCGACGCGCTCGACCTGTCGCGCGAAGAACTGCTCGCGCTCGCGCGTAACAGTTTTACGGGGTCGTTCTTGCCCGACAACGAGCAGGGCGCGCATCTCGCCGCTATCGATGCCTGGAACCGGGCACACCCGTGACCCTCGACTTGCAGTCAATCGTCGACGGGATCGTGTCGGAGGCTGCGACGGCGCAGGATCGCGGCAAGGTCGCCGACTATATCCCCTCGCTCGGGTGTATCGACCCCGCGCAGTTCGGTATTGCCATCGTCACGCCCGACGGCAGCGTCCATACCGGCGGCGATGCCGCAGTGCCGTTCTCGATCCAGTCGGTGTCGAAGGTGTTCGCGCTCACCCTCGCGTTGGGGAAGGTTGGCGGCGACTTGTGGCAGCGCGTGGGGGTCGAGCCGTCGGGATCGGCGTTCAATTCGGTTGTCCAGCTTGAGGCGGAAAAGGGCATTCCGCGCAATCCGTTCATCAACGCCGGGGCCATCGTGGTCAGCGATGTCGTGCTGGGCAGCGGCGAGTCGCGCGACGCCATCGGCGATATCCTGCGCTTCGTCCGCTTCGTCAGCGGCGACGGCAGCGTCTTCATCGACAGCGCGGTCGCCAATTCGGAGGCCGATACCGGTTTCAGGAACGTGGCCCTCGCCAACTACATGCGCGCCTTCGGCAACATGGCGCACCGCGTGGACGACGCGCTCAAAGTCTATTTCCACCAATGCGCCATCGCCATGTCGTGTCGCCAGCTCGCGATGGCCGGACGCTATCTGATGATGGACGGGATCAATCCCGATACCGGGCGCGCGGTCGTAACCCCGGTGCGCGCGCGGCGCATATTGTCGCTGATGCTGACCTGCGGCCATTACGACGGATCGGGCGAATTCGCTTTCCGCGTCGGCATCCCCGGCAAGTCGGGCGTCGGCGGCGGCATCCTTGCGGTGGTGCCGGGCAAGGCGAGCATTGCGGTATGGTCGCCCGGCCTCAACGCGCGCGGCAATTCGAAGCTCGGCAGCGAGGCGCTCGAACGCCTTGCCGCGGCGACGAACTGGAATGTGTTTACGGCGTAGGTTCATTGCCGGAACATTCGATGGAACGACTCGTTCTGCGATTCACTAAATTAAACAGGAGGATCGCATGACCGAAATTCGCAACCCTGACGGGACCACGACGCGCGTCGACAACAACCAGCCTTATGTCGAACCGCGCCGCAGCAACGGCGGCACCATGATCGCCGTCGTGCTGATCGCGATTGTCGCTATCGTGGGAGTGCTGTTCGCTACCGGGTTCTGGAGCGCATCGGTCAAGGGCGGCAATCTGCCTACGGTCAGCGTCAAGGGCGGCGACCTTCCCGACGTCAACGTGAAGTCGAAGGAAATCGTGGTGGGAACGACGAAAACCAGCGTGACCGTCCCGAAGCTCGAGACCAAGAAAACGACGATCGACGTGCCGACGGTCGGGGTCAAGGACGACAAATAGGCCGTCGTTCGACGAAACCCTATCAAAAGGCACCCTTCCCGCCGGGAAGGGTGCCTTTCTCACCTATGAGGCTCAGCTTTCGAAAGGTGCAGCCGCTGCTTCCTTCTGGTTGCCTAAGCGGCGGACGCCTAACCATGCCATGCCGCCGAGCAACGCTAAAGGCCATAGTGCGCCGAGCAGGTAAGCTAGCATGGATGCAATCGCGGCGCCCGACCCGGCACCGCTGCTAACGCCCTGTTTCCACGCATCGCCGAGCGCAGCAGGCGCGACTTCATAGTTGAAGCGGACGGGGGTGGTTGCGAGGCTCTCGACCTTGGCATCGCGCGTTTCGCCGAGTTCGCGGAGTTGTGCGCGCACTTCGCCCGAGCGCGCCACGAGTTGTCCCCGCGCATCCTTCGACAGGCCGGGAATACGCAGTTGCGCGTCGAGCTTGGCGAGTTCGGCGCCCATGCCATCTGCGGACTTGTCGCCCGCGACAATGGCCTTGCCTGCGTCCTCACCGGTCACGCGGCTGGTCGCCAGCGATCCCTCGGCCTTTTCGACCAAGGCCGTCGCGTCGCGCGCGAAACCGAACGCGAGTGCAGGATCGAGCAGGAAAGTCATGTCGGCCTCGACATTACCGCCCCGCGCCTTGTCGAAATGCACGGCAGTGACACGGCAATGCGCCATGCCCAGCTGTCCGCACAGTGCCGCATGGCTCTCCTGTACCGTCGCAATCTGCCGCTCGGGCAGGGTGAAGCCGTAGGCGAAATCGAACGCCACGCCCGGCGCGACCGACGGGTCGATCCCGGGGGCTTGTTCGGCGGAGGCATCGGCGGAGGTGCCTGATCCCGCGCTCGTTTCGGTGGGGGCTTTGGAACACCCGGCGACGATCAGGCAACCGGACAGCAGCAACAGAGCAGTGGTACGCATCGAACCTCTCCCGCGTTAAATCCGACTCGGACGATATGCTTTTGCGGGCAATGTGTAAATATGGCAAAAGTGTGGCATAATAAAGGCCGTATTAAGGCGAAGCGTGCTGCGGCCCCGTTGACCTCCGGTTTACCACGCGCGCGCTAAGACAAGGTGTGATCCGCGATTTCGCCTCGACCCTGGCCGACCGTACGGCGCAGCTCCTGCTGTCGCCGGGGTCGTCGCTGTCGCTGTGGTCACTGCTCGCGGCGCTGGCGATTGCGGTAGCAGTCGCGCTGGCAAAACACTCGGGCCGCGCGGTGCCGCTGCGCGCGATGGCGCGTGCGATGTTCCCGCGCCACCGTGTCTTTGGTGCCTCCGCCCGCGCCGATATGGGCTTCACCCTGCTCGCGGTGTTCGTCAGCAGCGCGCTGTTCGGCTGGGCGGTGTTGTCGCATGTCGGGATTGCGGCTGCGGTCGCGGCGGTGCTTGGAGCGCCGCTCGACCTCGGTCTGCCGTCATGGCTTGCCGTCGCTGCTATGACCTTCACGCTCTGGCTCGCCTATGAGTTCGCCTATTGGTTCGATCACCTGCTCAGCCATAAAATCCCCACGCTCTGGGCATTCCACAAGGTTCACCACAGCGCCGAGACGCTGTCGCCGCTGACCGTGTTCCGCGTCCATCCGGTCGACAGCATCGTGTTCTACAATATCGTCGCGGTCGTCACCGGGGTGATGGCGGGCGTCATGCGCTGGCTGATCGGCGTGGGTGTGTCGCCGCTGACCGTGGCGGGGACCAATGCGGTGACGATTGCCGCGATCTTCACGATCAAGCACCTTCACCACTCGCACGTCTGGATTTCGTGGCGCGGAGCTTGGGGTCGGCTGATCCTCAGCCCCGCGCACCACCAGATCCATCATTCGGTCGCGCCCGAGCACCACGACCGCAATTTCGGCGATACGCTGGCGGTATTCGACTGGCTGGCGGGCACGCTCCACCAGCCCCACTCAAAGCGCGAGCCGCTCACCTTTGGCGTCGAGGGAATGAGTAATCCGCATGGCCTGCGCGGTGCGCTGATCGCACCGTTCGGGGATGCCATGCGATCTGGCTTGGCGAAAAGGGTGAATTCTCAAGCCGTTGCTAAAAGTCGGAAGGCGGCCCGCAAGGACCACAGAAAGGTGCACACACTTGCTTCCCTGCCATAGGTTGGGCGGCTGACCCTGCCCGCGCAATCATCGACTTGGACATGGCTGTGCGATGGGCGTAGGGCGCGCGGTATGGAAGCGGTGCGCGGTTACGACCTCGACGCTGACGGCGAAAGCTTGCTGGCGTCCATCCGGATAAGCCCGATTGCGGCGGTTATTAGCGACCCACGTCTGCCAACGAACCCGATCGTCGCCGTTAACGACGCCTTTTGTCGGCTGACCGGCTACCCCGTCGATGAAATCATCGGCCGTAATTGCAAGTTTCTGGCTGGCCCCGCGACCGAGCCATGGCTGACCGAGCGGATCAGTGCAGGCGTGCGCGAGCGTCGCCCGGTGCTCGTCGAAATCCTGAACTACAAGCGTGATCAGACACCGTTTCGCAACGCCGTTCTGGTCGCCCCGGTATTCGATGCCAACGGTGAACTCGAATATTTTCTGGGCTCGCAAGTCGAACTGCCCGACGATGCGGTAGGGCCACTATCTGCGCGCCACGCGCACGCAGTTGCCGTGGTCAAAACACTGTCGCCACGCCAGCGCGAAGTTTTGCAGCGGATTGCCGCTGGATACCGCAGCAAGCAGATCGCCTGGCAATTGTCGCTTAGCGAAAAAACCGTGAAGATGCACCGGTCGCTGTTGTTCCAGAAACTGGGCACCAGCAACACTGCCGACGCGATCCGGATCGCGGTCGAAGCCGGGCTCTGACTACCGCCTAAAGTCCGTATAGCTGTCACCGCTTTTCGGGCGCACTTGACTGCCTGTGAGCACCCCTGCGGACGTTCCGTCTCTCCGTCACCCTGCGCAGGGGGTGCTGGCCGGCTTGACCCCCCCTTGGCCGGCCAGCACCGCTCACGATTTGTTTGCGGACGGCCGACTGCCGGAGCCGCTCTGACTGGAGTGACCGATGACCCAATTGACTGCCGGGCAGTTTTCGCTCGTGTACAATGCCTTTTCTTTCACCTTTGCCACGATGGCGGCGGCGACCCTGTTCCTGTGGCTCGGTCGGTCGCAAGTCGGCCCGGCCTACAAGACGGCCCTCACGATTTCGGGGCTGGTCTGCGCAATTGCCGCCTATCATTATTTCCGCATTTTCGAGAGCTGGAACGCCGCCTACGGCCTTGCCGACGGTGTGGTTACGGCGACGAACGTCGCGTTCAACGATGCCTATCGCTATGTCGATTGGCTGCTGACGGTGCCGCTGCTGCTGATCGAACTCGTGCTCGTCATGCGCCTGTCGCAGGACGAAACCATGTCGAAGTCGGTAAAGCTCGGCTCGGCGGCGGCGCTGATGGTGATCCTCGGCTATCCGGGCGAAATCGCGACCGACAACACGACCCGCGCGATCTGGGGCACGCTGTCGGCGATTCCATTCGCCTATGTCATGTTCCAGCTGTTCAAGGGATTGGGTGAGTCGATCGAGCGCCAGCCCGCCAATGTGCGTGAGCTGGTCAAGAAGGCCCGCCTGCTGACCTTCGCATCCTGGGGATTTTATCCCATCGTCTACATGATTCCCTACACCAACCTGAGCGGCGGCAACGTCGTGACGGGCGTGCAGGTCGGCTACACGATTGCCGACATCATCGCCAAGGCGGGTGTGGGCGTGCTCATCTACATCATCGCCGTGCGTAAGTCGGAAGCTGAATACGGCACGCCGGTCCGCGCAGGCTGAGCAGAATGGCGCTTCGGGTCGCACAATCGAACGCGCCAGAGATCGGGCGGAGCCGCACGGCTTCGCTCGATCGTTTTTCATGGCGGCAAGCAGGGCTTGCTGCCATGCTTGCCCTTGCGCTCTGTCTGCATTTGGACGGCTACCGCCTGAACGGTCCAGCCGCGACGACGATGGCGTGTCTCGCGCTGCTGCTCTTCGGTTTGCCGCATGGCAGCCTCGACATTTCGCTGTTGAACAACGCCGCCCGCACGGGGGTGCACCGGACGATTGCCGTCGTTTTGCTTTATCTCGGCTGCGCAGCCACGATGTATTTCGCGTGGCGTGCCGCGCCTGCACTCGCGCTCGGCGTGTTCCTCGTCCTTGCCTGCATCCATTTTGCCGAGGATTGGAACGATACGCTGCCTTCGTTTTTTGCCGTCGGTACGGCGGTCGCAATGCTAACGGCACCGGTTTTCCTGCATCGTGCCGAAGTCGGCGATATCTATGTCCGCCTGACGGGCGTTTCGGCATCGGCGATATGGATGGACGTCGGCATCCTCGTCGCGCCGATCTCTCTGGCCGCGGCGCTGGTCGGAATATACCTTGCGGATTGCCGTGCAAAAGCCGTTGAAACAGCGATGTCACTCCTCGCCATGATCCTGCTGCCACCGATTGTCGGGTTTGCGCTGTTCTTTTGCCTGTCGCATTCGCCGACGCAGCTCGTCGCCGGTCTAACAAGGACGAAAAACAGGTCGCATTTGCGCTGGACGCTGGAAATTGCAGCTGTCACTCTGGCAGCCCTCGGCATTGCGGCGCTCATTTTTGGGCACCGGGCATCGATAACGGCAAGCGATGGAGCGATTGTCGCCAGTTTTGTGACGCTGTCGATTCTCACGGTCCCCCATATGCTGATGCCTCATCTGGTTTCGGCATTCGACCGGCGACGGCACCCTATCGCCTAATCGAAAAGCCGCTGTTAGGTGGCGGGCAATGACTAACACCCGCGACGACGCCGACCCCTTCGACCATATCGTCGATGCCCCGTTCGATACCGCGCTCAGCGACCGGTATCTGGTCTATGCGCTGTCGACGATTACGGCGCGGTCGCTGCCCGATCTGCGCGACGGACTGAAGCCGGTTCACCGCCGCCTGCTTTGGGCAATGCGGTTGCTCAAGCTGGCTCCTAATGAAGCCTATAAGAAGTGCGCGCGCGTTGTCGGCGATACCATCGGCAAATATCATCCGCATGGCGACCAGTCGGTGTACGACGCGATGGTTCGTCTCGCGCAGGATTTCGCGCTGCGTTATCCGCTCGTCGACGGGCAGGGCAATTTCGGCAATATCGACGGCGATAATGCCGCCGCCTATCGCTACACTGAAGCGCGGCTGACACAGGCGACCATCGACCTGATGGCTGGACTCGATGACGGCACCGTCGATTTCAAACCTACGTACAATGGCGAGGAGGAAGAGCCCGAAATCTTCCCCGGGCTGTTCCCGAACCTGCTGGCGAACGGCGCCAGCGGGATCGCGGTCGGCATGGCGACGAGTATTCCGCCGCACAATGTGGCGGAGGTCATCGATGCCGCGACGCATCTGATCGACACCCCCCGCGCCGAGGATGCCGAGCTGCTGGAGTTCGTCCAGGGGCCGGACTTCCCGACCGGCGGGATCGTCGTCGATCCGCCCGCGCTGATCGCGCAGGCCTATGCGACCGGTCGCGGCGGGTTCCGCGTCCGCGCACGCTGGTCGGTCGAGGATCAGGGTCGCGGCACCTGGATCGCGGTCGTCACCGAAATTCCCTACGGTGTGCAGAAGGGCAAGCTGATCGAGGCGCTGGCCGCGCTGGTCAACGACAAGAAGCTGCCGATTCTTGCCGATGTCCGCGACGAAAGTGCCGAGGATATCCGCCTCGTTATCGAGCCGCGCAGCCGCGCAGTCGACCCGCACGTCCTGATGGAAAGCCTGTTCCGCATGTCGGAGCTCGAGGTCCGTGTGCCGCTCAACATGAACGTGCTGGGAGCCGACCGTACGCCGCGTGTGATGAGCCTGAAGGCGGTGCTCGAGGCATGGCTGGTCCATCAGATCGAAGTGCTGGTCCGCCGCGCGCAGCACCGGGTGTCGAAGATCGACGACCGCACCGAATTGCTCGACGGTTACATCATCGCTTTCCTCAACCTCGACCGCGTGATCGAGATCATTCGCACCGAGGATGAGCCCAAGCCCGTTATGATCGCCGAGTTCGCGCTCAACGACCGGCAGGCCGAGGCCATTCTCAACATGCGGCTGCGCTCGTTACGACGGCTCGAGGAAATGGAACTGAAGTCGGAACGCGAGAAGCTGGGGAAGGAACGCGCCGAGCTGATTGCGCTGATCGAAAGCCCCGCGCGGCAGAAGACGCGGTTGAAGAAGGATTTGGCCGGTCTCCGCACGCGCTATGCGCCCGAGACGTCGCTGGGCAAACGTCGCACGACGGTCGAGGAAGCAGCACCGCCGCGCGATATCCCGCTCGACGCGATGATCGAACGCGAGCCGATCACAGTGATCCTGTCGCAAAAGGGCTGGATCCGCGCGCTGAAGGGCCATGCCGATCTGGCCGGGGCCGACATGTCGAAATTCAAGGAAGGCGATGGCCCCGCTTTCGCGCTCCATGCCCAGACAACCGACAAGATCGTCGTGGCCGCCGCCGACGGGCGGTTCTACACGCTCGGCGGGGATAAATTGCCGGGCGGGCGCGGTTTCGGCGAGCCGGTGCGGCTGATGGTCGATCTGCCCGGCGAGATCGGGATTGTGCAATTGCTTGCCGCGCGGACCGACACCCGGCTGCTGCTCGCGGCGAGCGACGGGCGGGGGTTCATCGCGAAGGTCGCCGACGTCATCGCCGAGACGCGCAAAGGGCGACAGGTTGTCAATCTGCGCCCCGGTGCCACGCTCATCGTCGTCCGCCCGATCGGCGCGACCGACGATGCGGTGGCAACTATCGGCAACAACCGACGATTGCTGATCTTCCCGCTGTCCGAACTCCCCGAAATGGGGCGGGGGCAGGGGGTACAGCTCCAGAAATTCCGTGAAGGCAGCCTAACCGATGCCAAGACCATCGTGCTGTCGGAAGGACTGAGCTGGGCGATGGGCGGCGACAGCGGGCGGACCCGTTCCGAAACCGACCTGATGCCGTGGCGCGCCGCACGCGGGGCCATCGGGCGTTCGCCACCGACGGGATTTCCGAGAGATAACAAATTCTGACTTGAATCCTGCTTTCAGCACGATTTAACGCTTTGTCACATACAATCGGCGGGTGAAGGTCGCTCTACGTAAACCGGCGGAACAATCGCCCATGGCAACGCGCGCGCCTTCGGGACGTGACCGGCCGCGCGATGTCGCCGAGCGACAAGCCTATATCGATGCGCTGCCTCTGCCTGCCGCCATCGTCGCGATGCGGGGCAGCCGGCTCGACATCCGTGCGTCGAACGCAGGTTTTGCCAAACTCGAAGCGACAGCATGCAAACGTGCCGACAAATTGTTGCGGCGTATCGGCGCAGCCGATGCCGTAGGACGCGTCCTGTCGGGAGAAAGCAGCAGCGAGCGTTTCCAGTGGCGCGACGGCGGGCTGATCGAGGGGCGGCATTTCACCGTGACGGTTTCGCCGGTGACGCCCGGTTCCGAATTCGGACGGCGCGTACTGGTGACGTTGCTCGAGCGTACCGGCGAAGTCCGCGCGGGCGAATCGCTGCGCCGCCAGACGCTGACCGACCCGCTATCGGGTCTCGCCAACCGCGCGGGATTTGTCGAAGGACTCGACCTGCGGATTGCCGATGACGGCGCGGACGGCCAAGCGCTGGTGCTGGTCGATCTCGCCCGGTTCAGCCGGGTCAACGAATGCATGGGGTCGCTGGGCGGCGACGAGCTCATCATCACTGTCGCGCGCCGCCTGCTCGGCCAGTTGCGCGGCACCGACCTGCTCGGGCGCACCGGCGCCAATGAATTCGCCATCGCCGTGCGGATCGACGATGGACCCGGCGACGTCCTTCATGTCGCGCGACGGGTCGAGGCGGCCCTGTCGCAGCCGTTCCGCCTGTCGGACTTCGAGATCAAGATCGACTGCGCCATCGGTTGCGTGCTCGCCACCGACGGCGGCGCTACCGACGATGCGGAGGAATTGTTCCGCCATGCCCAGCTCGCGCTGAAAGCGGCCAAATTGTCGAAGCGGGTCGAGGTGTATCAGCCGGCCGCGCTCGACGCGGCGCGCCGCCGGTTCACGATGGAGACCGAGCTGCGCCGCGCCATCGAGCGCGACGAACTGTCGCTCGCCTTCCAGCCGCTGTTTTCGCTGGCAACGGGGCAGATTTCGGGGTTCGAGGCATTGGCGCGCTGGGACCATCCCGACGGTGCTATTCCGCCCAGCGATTTCATTGCGGTTGCGGAGGATTGCGGGTTGATCGTGCCGCTGGGGCGCTGGGCGCTCGACCGGGCGATGCGGACCTTGGCGGCGTGGGATGCGACGGCTGCCTACACCTTGCCACTCTACATGGGCGTCAACCTGTCGCCGATCCAGGTCGCGCGCGACGATGTTGCAGCGATGGTTTCAGGTGCGCTCGCCGCGCACCGGATGAGCGGCCACCGGCTGTCGATCGAACTGACCGAGGGTGTCATCGTCAGCGACCCGGACCGCGCCTCGCGGATGCTCGATGCGCTGAAGGCGTGCGATGCGCAGGTGGCGATGGACGATTTCGGTACGGGCTTCTCCAACCTCGCGTCCTTGCAAAAACTGCCCATCGACGTGCTCAAGATCGACCGGAGTTTCGTGACCGACATGCTCGGCGACCCCGACCGCATCGCGATTGTTCGCGCCATCCTCAGCCTGGCCCAGGCGCTCGGCATGTCGACGACCGCGGAGGGGATCGAGACGCCGGAAACCGCGCGGTTGCTGGCGGCGCTCGGGTGCACGACGGGGCAGGGCTATCATTTCAGCCGCCCGCTCGGCGGCGACGCCGCGCTGGCGTTTGCGCTCAGCGCGCTCGGCTGAGTTCTTCGGTGACGATGGCCTCGAGCACGCGGCCGTCGGGAAAGCCAGCTTCGACCCAGCGGTCTTCGATCCTGCCCAGGGTGCGCGCGACGATGGGGCCGGGGGCCAAACCGCGCGCAATCAGGGTGCCGCCGCCGAGCGGGAGCTGCGGGCGTTGCCAAGCGTCGAGCTTGCGCGCTTCCGCCTCTGGTCCGTTGCCGAGCAGGACGAGATCGACCGCGCTTTCAGGTCCATATCGATAGGCGAGCGCATCGGGACGGTCATCGTGGCGTGCGGCGGCTGTCGCGAGACGCTTCGCAACATGGTTCGACAATTTCAGCCGCGCGGCGATGTCGCGGGCGAGCGCCGGATCGGGCGCAATCAACGCCGATAGCCGCCGAACCGGATCGCCCGCCACCCCGGCCGCTGCCTCGCGCGCGACCAGCACGGCGAGCGGTGCGGCATCGACGATTTCGGGCAGGACGGGTACGAAAATGCCCTGTTCGATCATCACGCGCACGTCGGGCACGGGATCGTCCGCCGCGAGCAGCTTGAGCAGTTCGGCGGCAATCCGTTCGCGGCTCAGCGCCATCAGGTCGTTCGCGCGTGCCGTGCAGGCCGCCAGCGCCGCCGCGTCCGGAGCACCCGCCCCGAAGCGCGCATGAAAGCGAAAGAAGCGCAGGATGCGGAGGTGGTCCTCGGCAATGCGGGTCAGCGGATCGCCGATGAAACGCACCCGCCGCGCGTCGAGATCGGCCAGCCCGCCGAACCAGTCGAACACCGCGCCCGTCACCGGATCGGCATAAAGCGCGTTGATCGTGAAGTCGCGGCGGCTGGCGTCCTCCTGCCAGTCGTCGCTGAATGCGACCGTCGCGTGGCGGCCGTCGGTCGACACATCGCGGCGCAAGGTCGTCACTTCGACCGGCCCGCCGTCGGTCACTGCCGTGACCGTGCCGTGCGCGAGGCCGGTCGGCACCGCCTTGATCCCCGCCGCCTTCAGCCGCGCCATCACGTCGTCGGGCCGCAACCGTGTCGCCACGTCCACATCGCTGACCGGCAGCCCCAGCAAGCTGTCGCGCACTGCGCCGCCGACGAAGCGCGCGTCGTCCGGCCCGCCCAGCGCCGCGATCAGTGCCGCCATCCCGGCGCGCGTCCGCCAACCGGCTTCAGGCAGCACTACCATTTCAGGCGCGCCCCCAGATTGACCAGCATCGCCGCTGTCGCGCCCCAGATGCGTCGCTGCCCCCACATGATCTCGATATAGGTCCGCTGGCTGCCCTCGAACATCACTGTTTGCGTACCGTGGTTCGCGGTGTCGAGGACGTGCGCCAGGGGCACCTCGAACACATCGGCCACTTCGCGGACATGCGGGACCAGCGGCAGGTCGGGCGCGATCACGCCCAGCACCGGCACGATGTCATAGCCGGTGATCGTGCGATACGGGTCGAGACTGCCCACGATTTCGACCGCAGACCGGGCCAGCTCGACCTCCTCCTCCGCCTCGCGCAGGGCCGCTGCGACTGCATCGGCATCGCCCGGATCGACCCGCCCGCCGGGAAACGCGACCTGCCCCGCGTGATGGCGCATCGTGTCAGGCCGCTGCGTCAGGATCAGCCCCGGCTCGGGCCGGTCGGTGACGGCGATCAGCACGGCGGCGGGCGTCCCCGGCCCCGCCACCGCGCGGCGCATGTCGTTGGCGAAGGGCACGGCATGCCCCTCGGTCGCGGACAGGCTGGCGCGCAGCCGCTCGGCCAGACTCATGCGACCATCGGGAAGAATGCGCCACCGCTCCACACGCCAAGCGGGTCGGCCCCGTCATCGAGCGCCATTTCGGCGAGCTCGTAATAGACCGACCGGGCGACCAACGCCTCCAGCCCGCCCCGCACATGCAAATAAGGATGCGGCCCGTCCTCGCGGTCTTCGAATCGCAAGCCGTGTTCTGGCCCCGCGACCACGAGATCGCCCGTGTTGAGCCGGAAGGCCAGCGACCTGCCGGTCCCCGCGCCCTCATTTTTCACCTCGACTGCAATGAACGGCGCATCCTCGACCGCGATGTCGAGCTTCTCGCCCGGCGTCACCAGCACATGGCCGCCATCGGGTTCGCGACGAAGGATCGTCGAAAACAGCCGCACCATCTCTACGCGCCCGATCGGCGACCCCTGATGAAACCAGGTGCCGTCGCGCGCGATCCGCATTTCGCTGTCGCCGCAATGCGTCGGGTTCCATTTTTCGACCGGGGGCAGGCGCTTTTCGGCAACCGCGCGCGCGACCTCGGCGAGCGACATCGTCGTCAGGTCGGGCGGGGCATCCATCGGCATGGACGCGGCTTAGGCGTTGACTTCGCCCAGCGCAAAGGTGCGCGGCCCGAGCGTGCCGGTGCGCGGCAGGCCCTCCGCATTGCGGGCCAGCAAGCGCCGCCGCTCGACCGGCCCGGGCACGGCCCAACCCCCCGTCGCCTCCGCCGTAAAGCCGAAGAACCGCCCATAATATTCGGGGTCGCCGATCATCGCCATCGGTGCTTCCGGCGCGGTTTCGATCAACCGCTCCATCAGCTTACGCCCGACGCCTGCGCGTTGCCGGTCGGGCGCGACGGCGACAGGGCCGACCAGCACGACGGCGGCGTCGCCGAGTGCGACCGGCCAGCTCTGGATCGAGCCGACCAGCACATCCTCGGCAAATGCCGCAAAGCTCAGCGCGTCGATTACCGGCATCCCCTCGCGGATCCGGTATGCCGTGCGTGAATGGCGGTCGATCCCGAACGCCGCATCGAGCAGGTTTTCGACCGCCTGTGGATCGGCATCGGACAAGGGAGCAAGTCGAATCGTCATGGGACGCGCGCCTCTAACGGCCTTTGCGCGAATTGAAAGCGGCGCTAGGGGGGCGCCCGACATGAACGACCTTCTCCAGCTTTGCGTCCACGACCTCGAAGTCCCGGTGCTGACCGGGATTTTCTCCGAGGAAACGCACCTGCCGCAACCTTTGCGAATCTCCATCACGGTCGATCTCGACGCGCCCGAGCGGTTCGACCCGGACACCCCGCTGAGCGCGTCCAAGAATTACATGGACCTGAAACACGCCGCGACCGCCGCGCTGCCCCCGGGCGTGCATTTCAAGCTGGTCGAGGCGGTCGCCGACCATATCGCCGAAACCCTGATGTACGGCGACACCCGCGTGGCGCGGGTCGAAGTGTCGATCGTCAAGCTGGCACTCAGCGAAAACGGCGAGGCCATCGGCATCCGCCGCGTGCGTTATCGCAAATGAAGCTGGCACTCGTCACCGGCGGCCATCGTCGCCTCGGCGCGATGATTTCGGCGCGGTTGGCGGCGGACGGCTGGGCGCTGGCGATCCACGGCGCGCACGATGCTGAACCCGACGCGATACTGGCGGCGGCCTTCGCGAAATATGGCACTGCATGGCATGGGTTCGTCGCCGATCTCGCAGATAGTTCGGCCGTCGAGGGGCTGATCCCGGTGGTTACGGCGCATTTCGGTCGCGCACCCGACCTGCTCGTCAATAACGCCTCGCGCTTTGTCGATGACACGGCCGCGACCGCGACCGCTGCGAGAATCGCGGCGCATCACGCGGTCAATGCGGCGGCCCCGGTGGCACTGGCGCTGGCGCTGCACCGGTCGGGCGGGACGGGGAGCGTCGTCAACATTATCGACCAACGCATCCGTAATCCTGTCCCGGACCAGTTCGGCTATGGCCTGTCGAAGGCGGCGCTGGCGTCCGCCACGCGCACACTGGCGGTGTCGCTCGCCCCGCATATCCGGGTAAATGCCGTTGCCCCGGGGCTCACCCTGCCGACTGCCGATTACGATGCCGCGCAGATGGCCCGCATCGCCGCCGCCATGCCGCTCGGTGTGCTGCCGTCACCCGGCGATATCGCCGATACCGTCGCTTTCCTTGCCGGGGCGCAGAGCATGACCGGCCAGACCTTGTTCGTGGACGGCGGGGCAAGCCTGAAGAGTTTCGACCGGGATTTTGTGCATCTTTAGCCTGCAGGGGCAAATCTACCCCCGCGTCCGCGTACACGCCCCCATCGCCCCGATCACGAACGCATAGTCCACCCGCGATGCCGCAGCGTCGCTTTCCGACAGTTCGGCAACCGCTGCCGCCGGCAACACGCGCGGCAGGAAGCACGCGAGGCGATACCAGCCCAGCGTGTCGCGTGCCGGGGCCTGGGCTGCCTCGTCGACGATTTCGCCCAGCGAGACCGCCCATGCCGTCGCCTGTCCCGGTCGCCGCAGCACGTTGATCGATACCGGTTGGGCAATGTCGGTCGTCAGGAAAATCTGCGTCTCGCCTTCGCCCGGCAAATTGCCGGGGCTGTGAAAGGCGCTGGCGATGCCGGTCACGCGCGGCGGGGCGTCGGCGGCAAGGCCGCTGGCGACGATGCGGCGGACGCGCGTTTCGAGCGCAGCACTCCACGGTACCATAGCGTCGCGCGCGGCGAGGCGCAGCTCGGCAGGGCGGCCGACGACGGGCAGTGCCGCGAGCAGCATTTGCTGCTTTTTGAGCTTGGGCGTTTTGCCGCGCGAATCGGGCGCGACATCGGCAATCCAGCTGACCCGTGGCGGCACCCCGCCGGTGCCGCGAATCAGGGCCGTGACATCGGCAACCAGATAGTAACGAATCATGGCAGGGCGGCCGGGTGTATTAGCGGGCTGTGGCACCGGAATGGCATCGACGATGCGGGCGGAGACGACGACGGGCGCTGCCAGAAACAGATCCGCGACATCGGCATAGCTCCAGCGGTCGGCAGGCGAGGCGACCGGCGGAGGCGCAGAAACCGCCGCTTTTCCGCCATTTATCGAAGGGATACCGAAAACGATTGCAAACAGGACGGCGCGAATTGCCGATAGGATGGACCGTGTCTGTGAACGGAATCGCATCATTGAAACCTCGTTACCATGAGGTCGTGGCACCTAAGCGAATGCGGGGGAAAAGGCGATTGCGCCGCGCACGGCTCGTCGATAGACTTTGCCCGTTCATCCGGAAGCAGGGTCGCTTTCCGGCGGAGCGCAGGGTTCCAGGCGCATGCGGTAAAAAGCCGGTGCGCGTATGTCCCTCGGGAATATTGTTGGAGGGAGTTTAAGAGCTGAATGGCCTACACTGACCCGAGACCGATGACGCCGGCGCGCGTTTGGTCGATCATCCTTGTCGTGGCGATCCACGTGCTTGGCCTTTATGCCATGCTCAACGGTGGATATTCGGTCATCAAGAAAAAGCTGACCGAGCTTGAGGTCATCGACGTCAAGACACCGCCGCCCCCGCCGAAACCCTTGCCGCCGCCGCCGCCGCCGGACACGAAGTTGCCGCCGCCGCCGGTCGTGCCGCCGCCATTGGTTCAGACCAATACGCCGCCGCCGCCGTCGGTGATCGTGTCGCAGCCGACACCGCCGCCGGTCTATGTGCCGGCGCCCGCTGCGCCCGTCATTACGCCGCCCGCACCGCCGCAGGTTGCCGTTAAGGGCACGCCGCGCGGTAGCCCACAAAGCTGGGTTTCGAACGACGACTATCCGCCGTCGGCCATGCGAGATGGTGTCGAAGGTACAACCGGGTTTGCAATTCAGGTCGGTGCTGACGGCAAGGTTCAATCGTGCTCGGTCACAGCATCGAGCGGATCGTCTCTGCTAGACGATACGGTCTGTCGGCTCTTGACCCGCCGCGCGAGGTTCAACGCGGCCAAGGATGCGGCCGGTAATGCAATACCCTTCACCTACGCCAGCCGGTTTAAGTGGGTGATTCCGAAATAGGCTGAACCTAACGGGCCCCTGCGGCCCCCAACAACCAACGCAAACTTTTTACTAGGGAAGAAAACACATGCTCATCCAGATCGCTGCTGCCGCCGCAGGTGCCGCGCCCAAAGGGGCGGAATACGGCCTCCTCCCCGCCCTTCGCGACGGTGGTGCTGTCACTATCGCCACGTTCAGCATCATGGTGCTGATGTCGATCGGTACGCTCTTCATCTTTTTCGTGAAGCTTTACGAACAGCAGAAAGTGCTGTCGCAGGGTCAGAAGATTCGCGCTTCGTTCTGGAACCATTCGTCGCTCGCCGAGGCTGCGGCCAAGGTCGAAAAGGACACGCCGTACCGCCAGATCGTCGATGACGGCCTGCGCGCGCAGGAGCAGCACACGCTGCTCGGCGATGCCCAGGACCAGCATGACTGGACGCTGATCGTCATGACCCGTGCCAAGGCCGCGATCGAATCGAAGCTGAAGGGCGGCCTGTCGTTCCTTGCCACCGTCGGCTCGACCGCGCCGTTCGTCGGACTGTTCGGGACCGTCATGGGCATTCTGTCGGCGCTCGTGAAGATCGGTGCCGCCGGTCAGGCGTCGATCGACACCGTCGCAGGTCCGGTCGGTGAGGCGCTCTACATGACGGCCATCGGTCTGGGCGTCGCGGTTCCCGCCGTGCTTGCGTTCAACTGGCTGCAGGCGCGCAACAAGCAGATCTCGGAAGAGATGACGACCTTCGTCAACAGCGTTCAGGCGTGGATGTCGTCGAACGGCGCCGTCAAGCCGGTGATCGCTCGCGCCGGTGCCGCCAAGCCTGCTGCTGCGAAGCCCGCACCTGCCAAGGCCTGATCGGCCCGATATCGGGCGGCGGTAACTCCGCCGCCCGCGCTCCTTACCGACAGGAATCCAGATTATGTCAATGAGTGTAGGCGGTGACGACGACGGCGAAGAAAAGCCGATGTCGGACATCAACACCACGCCGCTGGTGGACATCATGCTCGTGCTGCTGATCATCTTCCTGATCACGGTTCCGGTCGTGGTTCAGGCGGTGAAGCTCCAGCTGCCCAACGTGCGGTTCGATCCGACGACGACCAAGCCGGAGAACGTCTCGTTGTCGGTCCGTGGCGGGCCGAACAACACGTGCGAGGTCTACTGGAATCTCACCCGTGTCGATTCGACCGAATTGCTCGATCGCGCGGTCAACAAGCTGAAGCTGGAGATCGACAAGCAGGGCGGCCCCAATGCGCCCGGCATCGAACTGCCCGAAGCGCATATCCGCGGCGACGTGAACACGCCGTACATGTGCATCGGCGGCGCGATCTATAACATGCAGCTGGCCGGTTTCCAGAAGGTCGGCTTCATTTCCGAGCCTCCCGCGGGCGGCACGACCCGCCTCTAGGCGCGTCTTTTTGAAGAAAGACCATATGTTATGGCAATGAGCTCAGGCGGTGCCGAAGGCGAACCGATTATGGAAATGAACACGACGCCGTTGATCGACGTCATGCTCGTTCTCATCATCATGTTCATCATCACCATCCCGATCCAGACCCACGCGGTGAAGATCAACCTGCCCGTGAACAACCCGAACCCGCCGCCGGTGATTATCAAGCCGGACTTCAACACGGTGTCGGTCGATACGCAGAACAACATCACGTGGAACGGCTCGCCGATCGACCTGGAAACGCTGCGGACCTATCTCGACCAGACCAAGGCGCTGCCGGTCGAGCCGGAGTTGCACATCCAGCCCGACCCCTATTCGCGCTACGCCCGCGTCGACGAGATGCTGGCCGTCGTGAAGAAGTCGGAAGTGACCAAGGTCGGCTTCGTCGACAACGAGAAATACGCCCGTTTCAACAAATAGGGTGACGCCGCGCACACGGAATAGCATTGCTATTCCGGCACGCGGCTAGCCCGGACGGCCTCGCTTGCGAGGACCGACGACGGCGCGGCTTTGCCGCGCCGTTTGCGTTTCGGGCGGACTCCTCCCCCGCGCTTCGCTCGGGAAGAATATTATTTCCGCTTGCTGGGTTGGATATAATGATACAACATCTCCTACGTTTATGCGACAGGAGACAGATCATGGCGATGACCGCAACCACCGACTCTGACGTTCCCATCGGCAGCCTGAACACGACGCCGCTGATCGACATCATGCTTGTCCTCCTCGTCATGTTCATCATCACCATCCCGCTGCAAACCCATGCCGTGAAGGTCGCGCTGCCGACACCTGGACCGCAGCTCCCGCACCCGAATTCCGACTTCAACACCCTCAGCGTCGCGCCGTCGGGACAGATCGGCTGGAACGGCGCGCCCGTCGATCTGGTGACGCTCCGCACCTATCTCGATCTGACCCGCACAATGACGCCCGAACCCGAACTGCACATCGCCGCCGATCCCTACGCACGCTATGCGCGCGTCGACGAAATGCTCGCGGTGGTGAAGCGGTCGGCCGTCACCAAGGTCGGCTTCGTCGATAACGAGCGTTACGCGCATTTCACCAGATAACACCGCTTGCCATCGGTCCCCGCGCGGGCGCACGGTTGAGCTATGGCCATGCTGCGCGAAGGAGATAATTGCTGGCGGATCGCGCACACGGATCGCATGGCGGTGATCGTCGATTCCGATGATTATTTCCGGCTGGCGCGCGATGCCTTTCTAAAGGCCGAACGCCGTATCATGCTCGTCGGCTGGGATTTCGATGCCCGCATCCGGTTGACCAACGGGGATCGCCTGCCCGGCGAGCCCGAGGCACTGGGCGATTTCCTCTACTGGCTGGTCGAGCAGCGGCCGGACCTCGAGCTTTACCTGCTGCGCTGGGATGTCGGCGCGCTCAAGACGCTGGGACGAGGATCGACCGTGTTCACGGTGCTCAAATGGATGCGGCATCCGCGTATTCATACCAAACTCGATGGTGCCCACCCGACCGGCGGCTCGCACCACCAGAAGATCGTTTCGATCGACGACCGTTTTGCCGTGTGCGGCGGCATCGACATGACCAGCGAGCGTTGGGACACCCGCGCGCACCGCGATGACGACCCCGGACGACGACGTCCCGGCGGCCAGCCCTATGGGCCGTGGCATGACGCCACCTCGGCGCTGTCGGGGGATGCCGCTGCCACTCTGGCCGAGGGATGTCGCGACCGCTGGTACCGCGCGACGGGCGACGAACTGGGCGCAGTTGTCGGCGGCGTCGATGCCTGGCCCGAGGCGCTCGAGCCCCAGTTCCGCGATATCGATGTCGGGATCGCCCGCACCTTGCCCGTGCTCGATGATACTACCGTTACCCATGAGATCGAGGCGCTGTTCGTCGCCCAGATCGCGGCAGCCCGCGATAGCATCTACATGGAGAGCCAGTATTTCGCGTCGCGTAAAGTCGCCGAAGCCATCGCCCACCGGCTCGACGAAGCGAACGGACCCGAAATCGTGATCGTCAATCCCGTGACCGCGCAAGGGTGGCTGGAGCCCGTCGCGATGGATTCGGCACGGGGTCGCTTGATGGAGGCGCTACGCCGCCGTGACAGACACGGGCGGCTGCGGATGTATCACCCCGTCACACAGGCGGGCGAACCGATTTACGTCCATGCCAAGATTACGTTCATAGATGACCGGCAACTGCGGATCGGCTCGGCAAATCTGAACAACCGGTCGATGCGTCTCGACTCCGAATGCGACGTGATCGTGGATGCAGGCCCCGATGGCGACAGCCGGCTGACTACAGCCATCTCGACGCTTCGCGACGATCTGTTGGCCGAGCACCTCGGCGTTCCTCTATCTAAGGTAACTGCGACTCTGGCCGAGACGGGTTCGCTGATCGCCACGGTCGAGCGATTGCGCGGTTCGGGACGCACGCTGGTGCCGTTTTGCGAGCCGAACCTGTCAGCGGTCGAGGCCTGGCTCGCCGACCATGAAGTGCTCGATCCGGAAGGACCCGAAGAAATGTTCGAGGCGCTCAGCGCGCGCGGCCTGTTCCGCCGTTTGCGCAAACCCAAAACTTAGGCTGCCAGCCCTTCGAACTGGAGCCGTGCCAGCCGCTCGTAAAGCCCGCCCGCGCGCGCCAGCCGGTCGTGGGTGCCCTGCTCGACGATGCGACCATGGTCCATCACGATAATGCGATCTGCGGCACGCACCGTGGCGAGACGATGGGCAATGACGATCGTCGTGCGCGAATGCATCAGCCGGTCGAACGCGTCCTGCACCAGCCGCTCGCTCTCGGCATCGAGCGCCGAGGTCGCCTCGTCGAGCAGCAGGATCGGCGCGTCGCGCAGAATCGCGCGGGCAATCGCCATGCGCTGCCGCTGCCCGCCCGACAATCGCGCGCCGCCCTCTCCCATGAAGGTGTCGAGCCCGGCAGGAAGCCTTTTGAGAAACTCCGCCGCATTGGCCGCTTCTGCGGCAGCCCATAACTCCTCGTCGTTCGCATCCCACCGCCCGTAGCGCAGATTATCGCGGGCAGACGCTGCGAAGATCACCGTTTCCTGCGGGACCATCGCGATCCGCGCGCGCGCCCAGGCCGGATCGGTCGTGGGGAGCGCAACGCCGTCGATGCTGACACTGCCCGACTCTGGATCGTAGAAGCGCTGGATCAACTGGAACAAGGTGGTCTTGCCTGCCCCCGACGGACCGACGACGGCAACGGTTTCGCCCGGTGCAATGTCGAGCGAGAAATCGTCGAGCGCGCTGACTTCCTGCCGGGTCGGGTAGCGAAAGGTGACATGGTCGAACGTCACCCGGCCCTGCGGCGGTTCGGGCAAACAGACGGGGTTCGGCGGTGCGACGATGCCGGGCTGCTCCGACAGCAACTCACCCAGCCGCCCCGCCGCGCCTGCCGCGCGCAACACATCGCCCCAGGTTTCGGTCAGCGATCCGGCTGCGCCGGCCAGCAGCCCGCCCGACAGCACGAAAGCGGCAATCGACCCGCCGGTCATCCGCCCTGCCGCGACATCGATTGCCCCTTGCCAGATGACCAGCGTGATCGCGCCGAAAACCAGAAACATGCCCATGGCGGTCATGATCGCCCGCAGCCGGATGCGACGCTGGGCAGCAGCCACGACAACTTCGGCGGCCCCGGCAAAACGCGTTGCTTCGCGCCCTTCCTGCCCGAATGCCTGGACGATCTTGATTGCACCCAAAACTTCGCTGGAAATAACGCCGACATCGGCAATTCGGTCCTGGCTGGCGCGCGATGCGGAGCGCAGACGGCGACCGAAGATCGCGATTGGCCCGATAACGAGCGGCAAGCCGAGCACCAGCATGCCTGCCAGCTTTGGCGACAGGGTGATCAACACGACCAGACAGATGATTGCCATGATGAGGTTGCGGAGCGCCATCGATGCGGTCGTGCCGACGACCTGTTCGATCACCGTCGTATCCGCCGTCAACCGTGCAGAGATTTCCGCCGGACGGTTTTCCTCGAAATAGCTGGGGGACAGGCGCACCAGATTGCGGAGCAGCGCGACGCGAAGGTCGGCGACGACGCGCTCGCCGAGCCACGAGACGAAATAGAAACGGAACGCCGTCGCAATCGCCATCGTCCCGATAAGCAACAGCAAATAGGTGAACCAGCGGCCGATATCGCCGCCGCCGATGAAGCCCTTGTCGATGATCGCCCGAAAACTGACCGGGATTGCGGCGGTCGCCGATGCGGCAACGACCAGCGCCACTGTCGCAGCCGTGATCTGCCCCGGATAGTGCCGCGCGAAACTCCAGATGAGACGCAAATTGCCGATCTTGCGGCTGGATTGAGGTTCGGGCGTGCGGGCAACGGCGACGGGTTCGGTCATCCATGCCGCCTAGCAGCGTTAGGGGTACGTCTCAATCCGCACCGCAAGCGTATAAATTGTGCGTTGCACAATGCGACGGATGCGGCATAACCCGCCTCCCCGGGGATCGAAATCGATATGCTCTACAACACCTACGAAATGCAGAAGAACTGGCTGGCGGGCGCGTCGGCAATGGCCGGGATGTCGGCGGAACTGCTGCAAAGCCCCGGCAATCCTTTTGCGATGATGGGCGGGCAGGTGATGGCGTCCGCGCTCGAAGTGTTCGCGCATGCCTCCGCCCCGCGTGGCAAGCCCGCATTCGGGCTGACGTCGATGGTCGTCGATGGCCGCGAAGTGGCAGTCCACGAAGAAATCGTCCTGCAACTGCCTTTCGGCCAGCTCAAGCGCTTTGTGAAAACGGGCGTCGAGGGTGCGCCGCGCTTGCTGATCGTCGCCCCGATGTCGGGCCATTTCGCGACGCTTTTGCGGGGCACCGTGGAGCGGATGCTGCCCAAGCACGACGTCTATATCACCGACTGGCGCGACGCGCGACAAGTGCCGTTGCGCGACGGGTGCTTCGATCTCGACGACTATATCGACTATCTGTCGGCGTTTCTCGACCACATCGGACCCGGCGCGCACATGCTCGCGGTGTGCCAGCCCTCGGTCCCTTGTTATGCCTTGGCCTGTCTGATGTCGGCAGACAAAAATCCGAACCGGCCGAAAACGCTGACCATGATGGGCGGCCCTATCGACACGCGCGAGGCCCCGACGGCGGTCAACGACGTCGCGACCGAGCGCCCGCACGCGTGGTTCCAGCAGAACGCGATCCAGACCGTGCCGGTCATATATCCGGGTGCGGGACGGCGGGTCTATCCCGGCTTCCTTCAGCTCACCGGGTTTTTGTCGATGAATCTGGGCAGCCACATGGAATCGCATTTCGCCATGTTCAAAGACCTGGTGAAGGGCGATGACGACGCAGCTGACGGGACCAAGGCGTTCTACGAGGAATATCGCAGCGTCTGCGACATGACGGCGGAATTCTATCTCCAGACCATCGAGACCGTGTTCCAGAGCCATTCGCTGCCGAAGGGCGAAATGATGCATCGCGGTACCCGTGTCGATCCGGCGGCGATCACCGATATCGCCATCCTCGCCATCGAGGGCGAGCGCGACGACATCTCGGGACTGGGCCAGACCAAGGCCGCGCTGAAGATTTCGACCGGCCTGCCCGATGCCATGAAGAAATATCACATGGCACCGGGCGCGGGACATTACGGCATTTTCAACGGCTCACGCTGGCGCACGCTGATCGCGCCGGTAGTCGAGGAATGGATCGCCGCGCACGACTAAAGCGCGACTTCCGCGACCTTGTCCTTGTAGTCCTGCTTCGGATCGATCCCGATCAGCATCTTGATGCCGACGACAATGCTCGACGCGTCGATCCAGATCTGCGCGTGTTCGGCATCGAGGCGGATCAAAGCAATCTTAGGGTCGTCCTTGCTCTCGTACCACGCCGCAACGAACGGGTTCCACAGGCGGTCGATTGTCGCCCTGTCCTGTGTCGTCGACAGGTTGCCGTGGACGGTCGCCCAGACGTCGTGCCCCTTCGACACGAAATGCGCCATTGCGCGGGTGCGCGACGTGCCGACGGCACCTCCGTGGCCGATCTGTCCGTAGAGCGCGTTGTCGGTCGAGGTGAAGAACCAGATCGGACCGGCGGTTTCGCCGTCCTCGGGATCGCCCTCGACCTGCGCGGTCATCGGCCGTGCATGGCCGTCATCACCCTCGGCCAGACCCAGCATCATCGTGCGGTCGGACTTCAGGGCTTTCCAGAATTTCGCTTTGATTTCGGCGTTGTCAGGCATGTTTCGTCTCCACAATCAGGGTGGAGACGAAACATGTGACCGCTTGTCGAGTTCCCTTAGAGAACCTCGAACAGCCCCGCCGCGCCCTGACCGCCGCCGACGCACATCGTCACGACGACATATTTCACGCCGCGCCGCTTGCCCTCGATCAGCGCATGGCCGGTGCAGCGCGCGCCGGTCATTCCGAAGGGGTGTCCGATCGAGATCGAGCCGCCATTGACGTTCAAACGGTCCATCGGAATGCCGAGCCGGTCGGCGCAATAGAGCACCTGCACAGCGAACGCTTCGTTCAATTCCCACAGGCCGATATCGTCCATCTTCAGACCGAAGCGTTCGAGAAGCTTCGGGATGGCGAAAACCGGGCCGATGCCCATTTCATCGGGCTCGGTGCCCGCGACCGCCATCCCGACATAGCGACCGAGCGGGGTCAGCCCGCGCTTCGCCGCCACGCTGGCTTCCATGACGACGCTGGCCGACGATCCATCGCTGAGCTGCGACGCATTGCCCGCCGTAATGGTGTGGCCCTCGCCCATCACGGGCTTCAGCGACGCAAGGCCCTCCAGCGTCGTGTCGGGGCGGTTGCAATCGTCCTTGGTCGCGGTGACGTCCTGGTAGGTGACCTCCTTGGTCTCCTTGTTCACCACCGCCATCGTTGCGTCGCACGCCACGATCTCGTCGTCGAACTTGCCCGCCGCCTGCGCCGCCGCCGTCCGCTGCTGCGACTGCAGCGAATATTCGTCCTGGCGCTCGCGGCTGATGCCGTAACGCTTGGCGACCACCTCTGCCGTGCCGATCATCGGCATATAGGTGTCGGCGTGCATCTTCAGCAGTTCGGCATCGGGTTCGATGAACAGCTTGCCCGACATCTGCACCTTCGAGACCGACTCGACGCCGCCCGCGACGACGATGTCCATGCGGTCGACGATCACCTGCTTGGCCGCCGTCGCGATCGTCATCAGGCCCGAAGAGCATTGCCGGTCCATCGACATGCCCGCAACCGTGACGGGGAGGCCCGCCCGCAGTGCGACGAGCCGCGCGATGTTCGGGAAGGCCGACCCCTGCTGGAGCGCCGCGCCGATCAGTACATCGTCGATCTCGCCGCCTTCGAGGCCTGCGCGCTCGACGGCGGCTTTGACCGAATAGGCGCCCAGTGTCGGCGCAGTGGTGTTGTTGAACGCCCCGCGCGCAGCCTTGACCAGCGGCGTACGGGCAGTGGAAACGATAACGGCGTCGCGCATGGGAATTCTCCTGTTCGGGTGAAAGAAGTCAGACGGGAATATGGGGTGTGCCGGGTTCGGGTTCTATGTCGAACGCGCCGACGATCAGCGCGACGCCCTGATAAAAGCCGACGAGCTGGACGATTTCGAGCTGCTGCTCGGGGGTGAAATGGGCAGCCATACGGGCGTGTTGGGCATCGCTCAGGTGGCGGTCGTCGATCAGCGCATCGACGGTGGCGATGAGCGCCGCATCGGCCTCGCTCCAGCCGCCGTCGTCGGCCTTGAGTTTGGCCAGCGCGTTCAACTGTGTGTCGTCGATCCCGCAGCGTTCGGCGTAGAGCGCGCAGTGCATGCCCCATTCGTAGTCCGCGCAGATCCGCGCCGCCGTGCGAAATATCGTCAGTTCGCGTTCCCGCATCGGCAGCGGCCCTTTGTCGAGCAGCGACCCGGCGGCGAATTTGTCCCACGCGCGCTGGCTGGTCCCGATGATGCGGAACAGCATCGGTGCCTCGCCGCCAGCCGGGGTCATCCGGCCGAGCGTTGCCGCTATCGGTTCGGGGTAGGGCTGCGAGAGCGGCGTGATGCGCGTCATACGAAGAACTGGCTGATCCACTCGGCGATCAGCGCAGGCTTGTCCTCGCTTTCGATCTCGAGCGTATATTCGACGGTCTGCTGCCACTGGCCGGGGCGCTTTTCCTCGATCTCGAGCAGCTTGAAATGCCCGCGCACGCGCTTGCCCGAGCGGACAGGAGCCAGAAACCGCGTCTTGTTGCCCCCGTAATTGACGCCCATCTTGATGCCGTCGAGGCGCGGCATGTCCGTCATCGCGGTCAGCACAGGCATGATCGACAGCGACAGGAATCCGTGTGCGATGGTGCCGCCGAATGGCGTCAGCTTGGCCTTTTCGACATCGACATGGATGAACTGGTGATCGCCGGTCGCTTCGGCGAATTTGTCGATCATGGCCTGATCGACGGTCAGCCAGTCGGACGTGCCGATGTTGCTGCCGACCAGTGCCTTTAATTCGTCCTGCGTTACGACGCCCATGGTGCATTCCTCGCGTAATTTTATTACAAGACGTCGAGTCCTGTTGCGGCGCTTTACGTCCGCGTAAACCTAAGAGTCAAAAGCCATGGATGCCGTTACGTCGGATTTTGCCGCGCAGATGCGCCACCTGCACCGCGCGCCCGAACCGGAAGTGCTCGCCTCGTTGCTGGACCGGGCGAAACTCGGTGAGACGGAACGGCAGGGCGTGGTCGCACGGGCATCGGGCCTGCTTGCCGACCTGCGCGCGGCGCAATCGACCGGGTGGGTGAACCAGTTCCTTCAGGAATACCGGTTGAACACGTCTGAAGGGGTGGCGTTGCTGTCGCTCGCCGAAGCATTCCTGCGCGTGCCCGACCCCGAGACTGCCGACGCGCTGATTGCCGACAAGCTGGGCGATGCCGACTGGCGGGCGCATACGGGCAAGTCGGCATCGGCCCTCGTCAATGTCGGCACCTGGGGGCTGGTCGTCGGCCGCGCGCTGGTGAGCGAGAAAGAAGAGGCGGGCGTCCTGCGTCGCCTGATCTCCCGCGCGGGCGAACCGTTCGTCCGCCAGGCCGTCGGCGCGGCCATGAAGATGATGGGCGAAATCTTCGTCATGGGTCGCACCATCGACGAAGCGACCAAGCGGATGGCGAAGCCGGAGAACAAGGGGTTCACCGCAAGTTTCGACATGCTGGGGGAGGCCGCACGGACTTATCCCGACGGGCAGCGCTATCTGAAATCCTATGCCGACGCGATTGCCGCTGTGGGCGCGAACCCGGCGGCGGGGCATTCGATCTCGGTCAAGCTGTCCGCACTGCATCCGCGCTATGAGGTCGCGCATTGGGACACGTGCGTGCCTGCGCTGACCGAAATGCTCGAAGGGCTGGCCGTGCAGGCATCAAATGCCGGGATCGCGCTGACGGTCGATGCGGAGGAGTCCGAGCGGCTGGAGATGAGCCTCGCGATCATCGAAAACATTGCGACGTTACCGACCCTGAAAGGCTGGGACGGGTTCGGCATGGCGGTGCAAGCGTACGGCAAGCGCGCGCGCTCGGTAATTGGCTGGGCCGATGATCTCGGCGCGCGCACCGGGCGGCGGGTCGCCGCGCGGCTGGTTAAGGGTGCCTATTGGGATAGCGAGATCAAGCGGACGCAAGAGGCGGGCTTGAGCGATTATCCGCTGTTCACGCGCAAGGCCGCGACCGATGTGTCCTACATGGCGGTGGCGCGCGACATGCTCGATGCGAAGCACATCTATCCCGCATTCGCGACGCACAATGCGCTAACCGTGGCGACGATCCTCGAATGGGCGGGGGATTCGCGCGATTTCGAGTTCCAGCGGCTGCACGGCATGGGCGAGGGGCTGTACGAGCGTCTGGTCCGGGAAGAGGGCTATCACTGCCGCATCTACGCGCCGGTCGGCGGGCATCGCGATTTGCTAGCGTATCTGGTGCGGCGGTTGCTGGAGAATGGTGCGAATTCCAGTTTCGTCCATCAGCTCGCGGACGAAAACCTGACCGATGCCGATATCCTCGCCGATCCGGTTGCGAAGATCGCCGCAGTCGGCGGCGCGCGGCATCCGAGCATCCCATTGCCGCAAGACCTGTTCGGCGAACGCCGGAACTCGTTCGGAATCGACCTGCAGGACCGGTCGATCCTTGCTGAAACACTGCAATCCCTTCGCGTCTTCGCGGCATCGCGTGAAAAAGAAGGTGATTTCACGCAAAGCCGCGAAGACGCGAAGGGGGCCGTCCTCGCCGCCGCATCGAGCTTCGACGCGTGGTCCGCTCAGTCGTTGGAAAGCCGCTGTGCGGCGCTGGAGCGGCTTGCCGATTTGCTCGAAACGCATCGCCTCGACCTCATGTCGATTCTTGTCGACGAGGCGAAGAAGACCCTGCCCGATGCACTCGGCGAGGTGCGTGAGGCAGTCGATTTCTGTCGATACTATGCCGCGCAAGCCCGTGACGGTCTCAAACCCATCGAACTCCCCGGCCCGACGGGCGAACGCAATGTGCTCCGCATGGAGGGACGCGGGGTGTGGGCGTGCATCGCGCCATGGAACTTCCCGCTGGCGATCTTTCTCGGACAGGTCGCGGCGGCGCTGGTCGCCGGTAACACTGTTGTGGCCAAGCCTGCCCCGCAGACCCCGCGTATTGGCGCGCGCGCCGTCGAACTGGCGCATGAGGCCGGGATTCCTGAAGGTGCGTTGGTCCTGCTGACCGGCGGTCCGGACGTCGGGGCGGAGCTTGTCGCCGACCCGCGCGTGGTCGGTGTCGCCTTCACCGGATCGACGGCGACCGCCAAGCGCATCGCGCGAAGTCTGCTCGACGACGACACGCGGCCCATCGTTCCGCTGATCGCCGAGACCGGCGGTATCAACGCGATGATCGTCGATTCGACCGCGCTGACCGAACAGGTGGTGCAGGACGTCGTGACCAGCGCGTTCCGTTCGGCGGGGCAGCGCTGCTCGGCGCTGCGGCTGCTGCTGGTGCAGGAGGATGTCGCCGAACGGACGCTCGAAATGTTGGCAGGGGCGATGGATTCCCTGATCGTCGGTGACCCGTCGGACCCGGCGACCGATGTCGGGCCGGTGATCGACGACGCCGCGCACCAACGGCTGATGGACCACCGCGCCCGCCAGAAGGCAAACTGGATTCACACGGTCGCTGCGCCGACCAAGGGGCATTTCGTACCGCCGACTGCAATCCGCCTCGCCGCCCTCCACGATCTGACCCAGGAATGGTTCGGCCCACTCCTCCACGTCGCGACTTGGAAAGCAGGCGAGCTCGAAGCCACAGTAGCGCGCATCAACGCCAAAGGTTTCGGCCTGACGATGGGCCTGCACAGCCGCATCGCCCGCAATGCCGAGACGGTCGAGGCGCTGGCGAAGGTCGGCAATCTCTATGTCAACCGCAGCATGATCGGCGCCATTGTCGGGTCGCAACCCTTCGGTGGCGAAGGGCTGTCCGGCACCGGACCCAAGGCGGGCGGGCCGCACTACCTCCACCGCTTCACTGCCGAGCGCGTTACCTCGACCGACACGACGTCGGCAGGGGGCAATGCGACCTTGCTCTCGCTCGACGATGTCGCTGGCCCGGCCGTTACGGTCGGTTAGCTCGGTCAGGCGATCCAGTCGGGATTGAAATCGCCCAGGTGGGAATGTCCCCACAATGGGGTGAAATACTCCCTCATGATCCTTTCGTGCGAGACAGCGTCTGACATGATCACACCATATTCGGCAAGATGTGCCGTCAATAAGCCGGTTCTGGCCGCTGAGGGGTAGACGTTGTGGCTTCCAACATAACAGGTTTCGTCGACGCTCCAGAATTTGGCATGATTGCTCTTGTTCAAATGGGGCGCGCTAGTCCATGGAATCGTCCCATGCGTCATGATGACTTTGACTTTGAGATGGTTCCTGATTGTTGCGACAGCGTCGGTCTTGTTGCCGAATTTCATTAGGCAATAGCCGATCGCCCGGTAAATGGAATCAGGCCCGTCGCCCTCGAAGTCGCCGACATTCTGGGAATTCGAGATGACGATATTGACGTTCGTCTTGCGGAGCAGCGCCATCGCGATGAACAACATCAGGTTGTAATCATAGTATCTTGAGTATTTATCGGTCGGCGATTTGACGTTGAATAGCTCGACGCCGCCGCACGAAAAGGATCGGGCGAACTCCATCGATAAGGGTTCGCACCGTGGCGAGCCGATCGACATCTGCGACAGGTTGATCTCGCGTGTGGCGCGACGGAACGCCCAATGCATCGCGTCGAGGCTGGGGTTGGTCTTGTGCGCGCCGCCCAGATTGCCGAGTTGCGCCACCGACAGAACATCGACGCTGCCCGTTTGCGTGGGTGGGGGAACGAACGGTTCGATGAACGGATTGAGATCGTCGCCGATCTTGCCGTCTTTCATCATCTTGAAGGGCGGAATCCCGCCTTTCATGGCCTCCTTGATCAGGAAATTGGTGAATTGATGCGCGTCCTGGGCAACCGGCCCCTCCAGCTGCACCGAAAGATCGAAAACGGGTTGCTGGCCCAGATAGACATCCCACCAATTGTGCCCACCGGTCATCAAGTGCTGGCCATCGGCGGCAACGAACTTTCCGTGGTTCCATGTCGAGCCTTGCACGGGCACTGTGCGCGACGGCAACGAGAAATTATGATACAACACACAAGCCGATAATTTTCCCGGGGCGCCAACCCCTGCGATCAAGCGCCTGATAAAGGCTTCGGGATCGAACGGTTCGCTCGACCCCGGCGGCAATCCCAGCACGATCCGGACGAACAGACGATCGGTCACGGGGTGGACACCGGTCGCCAGCGCGTCCTTGATGCCGAGGAACAGCTCTCTTTCGAACTGGTCGGTCGGGCCTGAGCCCTTCATCGACAGGTGAACGTAATCGAGGATTGCCTTTCCGCGCTGTGCCACGCCGCGAACCGCTTGCGTCAGTGCAGCGCTAGGGTGGGGCGGCAGATGATCGGTTGCCTGGCTGAAAATGCCCGTCGGTGTCGACAGCACGGCATTGTCGAGCTGCGCGAACTTGTTGCCGCGGGTCAGCGCGTATCCTCGATAGCCGTGCACATGCTTTGCATCGAGTACGGCGGCAATTTGTTCGAGAACGGTCATCCAGATGCCCCCCAAATGGAATTGTGCGCGGCGACCATGCGCGCGACAGCACCATCGTCGAGCAAATCATATCGTTACGCAACCGGAATAACAACGCTGCGGTGCGTGCCGTACATCCATCGGGTCGAACGAAGTTTCGACTCGAATGGTCGGCAACGATCGGACCTATTTCCGCTCGACGATGTCGGCCTTTGATCTCGGCATGTCGGTCGACTGATAGCTAAGGCCGATCCCCTCGCGCTCGAGCCAGGCGAGCGTGGCGCACATCGCCTCGTGACGGACGCGGTCGCGCACATCGGCGGCACCCTTGGTCGAATGGAGCATCAGCTCAAGCGTCACCGCATTGTCTTTGAATTCGGTGAGCAGTGCGTGGTCGAAGCTGCTGTCGGAGATGTCGGCGACGACGGCCTTTAGCGCATCGGGAATTTCCGCGAACTTGGCGGCGGCATTGGCATAGTGCAGCGGCAGGCTGAGCACGATGCGGCGCTGCTCGATGCCGTGGAAATTGCGGATCTGCTGGTCAAGCAGCTTGTCGTTCGACATGATCACTTCTTCGCCCTCGACCGATCGCACGCGTGTGGTCTTCAGGCCGATGGTCTGGACCTTGCCGGTGACGTCGCCGAATTTGATCGTATCGCCGACGACGAACGGCCGGTCGAACAGGATCGACAATGCGGCGAACAGGTCGCGGAAGATACCCTGCGCGGCAAGGCCGATGGCAATGCCGCCGACACCGAGGCCCGCGATCAGCCCCGTGACGTTCACGCCGAGGTTCGACAGGATCAGAATCGCGGCAATCGAGAACAACGCAAAGGTGACGAGCAGCCGGATGATGTTGAGCGCGCTGCCCAGCCCCTGATGCCCGCTCGCGCGAAACTCGATGATGCCGAGAACCACCTCCCGGGCGAACACGGCCGCCTGTAAGGTGAAGGCGATGACGAACAGGAAGTAGATCGTACCGGCGAGGTCCGAAGGCGCATGTGCATAGGTCGCGACGACCTGCGCGACGACGGCGGCGACGAACCACAGGCGAATCTTGCCCAATGACTTGCCGATAATGTGGTACCAGTGGTTACCGTCCGCGTGTCGCCGTGCGAGCCGCTTGCCGAGCCATTTGAGGCCGAGCAGCACCAGGGCAATGACCGCGCCGAGCACTGTCGCAACGACAATTTGCACGGTGTGCTGCGTTACCCAGATGAAGGTATCGCGCCACATGGCCTCGGCACCGAAATCGGCGAATTGATCGGCAATGCTGTTGTTCATCACGCGGCCTTGGACAGGTCCGCAGGCGTATCGTCAAGCAGCGCGATCAATGCGCGTTCGGCCGGCGCCAGCCAGCGTGTCGAGCGCGGCAGCTTTTCCGGCGAGGGTCCCGCTTCGCACAGTCCCAGTACGCGGGGGTGGACATAGGACTTGCGCGCAATCGCAGGTGTATTGCCGAGCGCTTCCGCCACGGGCAGCAGCACATCGACGAGCTTGGGGCGGATCCCTGATTTACAACTCGCGATCACTTGTTCGAGGGCGATAACGCTCGCACTCCAGGTGCGGAAATGCTTCGCGGTAAAATCGTCGCCAGTGGCTTCCTTGATATAGGCATTCACATCGGCCGAGCCGACCGGGCAGGGCGCGCCATCGTCGTCCAGATACTGGAACAGATTTTGTCCCGGCAAATCCTGCACCCGGCGGACGACACGCAACAGCCCCCTGTCGGTCAGGGTCAGTTTGCGGAGCACGCCTGACTTGGCGCGGTATTGCAGGCTCAGCTTGCTCCCCTTGACCGAGGCATGGCGGCTGCGAAGTGTCGTCGCCCCGAAGCTCCGGTTGGACCGGGCGTATGCCTCATTCCCCACCCGCACGCGTCCGATATCGAGCAGGCGCACGATGGCCGCGAGAACCGTCTCGCGCGCCGTCGGTCGACCCGACAGATCGTGTTCGACCCGCGCACGGAGTAGCGGCAGCGCGCGGCCGAAATCGCTGCACCGGTCGTATTTTTCGGCCTCGCGGGTGGCGCGGAAATCGGGGTGATAGCGGTATTGCCGACGCCCCTTCGCGTCATAACCGATTGCCTGGATATGGCCGTGCGGACTGGGGCAAAACCACGCATCAACATAGGCCGGGGGCAAAGCGATGCGGTTGAGCCGGTCGATCTCGTCGCGGTCGGCAATCCGGCTGCCTTTAGCGTCGGTATAGGCCCAGCCATGCTTCAGCTTGCGGCGCGTTATGCCGGGCATTTCGGGGTCGACATAAACGATCATGCCACCGCCAATGCTTCAGGGCGTGGCAGGGTTCCCTGACAGCGCTCCGGCGATCCGGTCGGCGGTGCCCAGCCAGCGGCGCGCGGGCACCTCGATGAAACGGTACAGGACGAATGAAGCAGCGAGAGTGAGCGCCAGATAGAGCGCGGCAACCTCCAGCGGCACCGCGCGCGGATCGCCGACGAAGACGATCTTGAATACCGTCCACAACAGGAAGTGCGCGAGATAGGTCGAATAGCTGATCTCGCCCAGTGCCACCGCAATCCGCGATGACAAGGGATTATATTTTTGCGGCGAAGTTGCCGCGAGCCATGGCACCAGCGCAGTAAAGGCGAGTGGGATGGCGAAAGTCTCCCGCAGCAGACCGGTCGTCCAGAGCGCGAGCGCGGTCGCACTGGCGAGCGCCGTGACAGCGACCATTCGCCGGTTCTGCCATTGCTGCCACAAGAGGCACATCGCGACCCCGCAACCGAATTGCGTGAGGCAGCGCCACAGGCCGAGACCGGCAATATCATGCCCCAGCAGCGCGCTGCCGCGCGACGCGAACAGCCGGTCGAGCGCGACGATCAGTGCGAGCGCAATCCCGGTCGCAACGACAGGTGAGGGCCTTAACCGTGCGAGCGCGATCGCCGCGAAGGGAAACAGCAGATAGGCCGCCATCTCGGTCGAGATCGACCAGCTCGGGTCGTTCCACGCGATATCGCGGGTGAAGCCCCAGTTCTGGATCAACAGGACGTGCAGCGGCAATTCGTCCCAGCGATAGTGAGGTGGTACCGGCCTACCGGTCGCCTGCACGACGAGCGCGAACGCGACGGTCGCGGTTAAGATAACAACATGCAGCGGCCATACCCGCGCCACCCGCTTGCGCCAGAAATCGGGCGCAGCACCCAGTCCGTCGCGGGCAAAGCGTCCGCCCCAGGTGAGCCACAAAACGAAACCCGACAGGACGAAGAACAGGTCGACTGCGAGATAGCCCTTGGCGAACACCGCGATCACTGGTGCGGGCAGGGCATGCGCCACGCCTTCGCGGATGTGATAGAGCACGACCAGCCAGGCCGCGATGCCGCGCACGCCGGTCAGGGCGTCGAGCTGGCGCGTCCCGCTCATTGCGCGGCAGCCCATCCTCCGGCCCGATGAGTCGGCGCGGGGGCCACGACATAGCGCCGCGCGTAGGTCGACAGGCCGATCTGCAAGCCGATCAGCATGAAGACGAACGGCTGGAATGCAATGCCGATGAACAGCGCCCCGACAAGGTAGATGACATGCGCCTGGAACAATGCACCCGCGAGGCCCGACACCCATTCGGCCTCAGCCATTTTCTTCGTCCGTGCGCGCAGCCGCTCCATGCTGAAAAGTCCGCCCAGGTGTATGGCTAGCCAGATCAGCAGCCCTGGATAGCCTTGCTCGCCGAGCATTTCGAAATAGGCGCTGTGATAGGCGCGGGCCTGGTCGTACTCGACCGACTGCGTCACATCGGTCTGCCCGCCGACGCTTTCGGTGCTGGTCTTGTCGATCCGCAACTTGTTGCCGCGGAATGCATCGAAGCCGCCACCCCAGGGGTGATCGCGGGCATAGTCGATGGTCCATTTCCAGACCGCGATACGCGTCGAGGCCGAGCTGTCGGCCTTGTACCCCTGAATCGTGTCCATGCGCTTGGTATAGCTTTCGGGCAGGTTGGGGATGGCGATGGCGAGCCCTGCCGCGACCAGCCCGAGATACAGCATCCGCCGCTTCGTATGGCGCAGCATCAGCACGCCGAGCACGCCGATGCAGATCAATCCGGTGCGCGCCTGCGTCCCGACCGGGATCAGCAGGCAGGCAAAGATCAGCGCACCCGCAAACACCCGCACCCGCCAGTCGGGCGGATAGATCGTGCCGTATCTGGTCAACCACAGGATGACCGGTACGATAGCGACGGCGATGCAGGCGAGCGTGCTGCCCTCGTACAGGCCGTTGTTTTGCGACACCATCAGGTTGAGCACGCCATAGCCACCGCCGGACGCCAGCGTCTTGATCCCGCCGACGATGATGATCGACGCGGCGCACAACACCATGAACAGCGCGAGCGCCTCGATCCGCAACTTGGTGCGGAGTGTCAGTGGCAGGAAGATTGCAAAGATCAGCGCCTTCCACACCCAGTCCCATTTGGCGAGAGCCTCGAGTGGGAAATCGGCGACACTGGTCGTGACGCCGCAGTAGATCAGCAACAGGAACAGCAGCGCCTGGCGCGGCGCAATCGTCAGGCCGCGCTTGTCGTCTGCGGCCGCCCAGCCGAGGAAGGCAAGGAGGAAAGCGATCAGCGACACCTGCACGCTGTTGAGCAGCCAATAGGTCAGGCGCTGTGGCGAGACGATATCGACATAGGCATAGACCAGCACGAACAGGAACGGCCGCCGGAACCCGAGACCGATGAACGCAAGCAGAAACGCGACAAAGGCGAGGTCGCGCATCTATTTGTCGCTCTTGTTTCTGGCCCAGCCGCGCTTTTCGGTCTGCCCGTCCTCGCGGTCGAGGTCGGGGCGGTTGTAAAGCCGCCACGCCGCGTAGAACAGCAGGGCATGCGTCAGGGCCAGCGAGAAAGTGTCGATCATTGTTGCGTCTTGCCTTGTCTGGCCCTGTCCTAGCCGAATGCGGTTGACGCCACATTAAGTTTGGGTGTGGCAGGGAAATTGCGATGCGTATCCTCCACGTTCTCGACCACAGCCTGCCGCTACACAGCGGCTACACCTTCCGCACCCGCGCGATCCTGAAGGCGCAGGTCGCGCGCGGATGGGACGTGATGGGGGTTACGGGCTGGCGGCATTTCGCCGAGGGGCCGGACCCCGAAACCGCCGACGGCCTGACTTTCGGGCGGACGGCGAAAGGGCGGGGTGCACCTGCGCCGCTGGGAGAGCTGCTGGAGGTCAATAGTTTTTCGCGGCGGATCGCCACCGCCATCGAGAGCTTCAAGCCCGATATCGTCCATGCCCATTCGCCGGTGCTCGATGCGCTGGCGGCGCTCAATGCGGTCAAGGCGTGGAAGCTGCCGCTGGTTTATGAAATCCGCGCTTTCTGGGAGGACGCGGCGGTCGGCAATGGCACCGGGACCGAGGGCAGCGTACGCTATCGTGCGACCAAAGCGCTCGAAACCTGGGCAGTGAAACGCGCCGATGCGGTGGCGGTGATCTGCGAGGGCCTGCGTGGCGATCTGATCGAGCGGGGAATCGCTGCCGACAAGATCGTGGTGTCGCCCAACGGCGTCGACCTGACTCTGTTCGGCGCGCCCGTCCCGCCCGATCCCGCGCTCGCTGCCGAACTCGGTCTGACCGGGGCCGAAGTGGTCGGCTATATCGGCAGCTTCTACGATTATGAGGGGATCGACGACCTGATCGCGGCGATGCCCGCGCTGGTGACGCAGCGGCCGCTCGCCAAGCTGTTGCTGGTCGGCGGCGGGCCGATGGAGGCCGCGTTGCGCGCACAGGCCGCCGCGTCGCCGGTTGCCGACCGCATCGTTTTCGTCGGGCGCGTGTCGCATGAGCGGGTCGAGGATTATTACGCGCTCACCGATGTCCTCGCCTATCCGCGCAAGAAGATGCGGCTGACCGATCTCGTTACCCCGCTGAAACCGCTCGAAGCGATGGCGCAGCGGCGGCTGGTCGCGGCGTCGGACGTCGGCGGTCACCGCGAACTCATCGAGGACGGGGTTACCGGTACGTTGTTTACGGCGGACGAGCCGGCGGCAGCGGCAGCAGCGCTGGCGGCCGTCTTTGCCGACCGCCCGAACTGGGAAGCGCGGCGTGATCGCGCGCGGGCGTTCGTTGAAGCCAAACGCAACTGGGCCTCGAACATTTCGCGTTACGAACCTGTTTACCAAAAGCTATTAGCACGGCGCGGGTAACAAGGACCGCGTCTATGGCCAAACGCCGCAATTTCATCGACCGTCTGCCGCTCGCGCCGGTGTTCGCGCTCCTTTTCGGGACGGCGGTCGCCATCGTCATCGCCGCGATGCCGCAGTGGCGGTTCGAACAGGCCGTGGGCGCGACGGGCCTCGGTTCGGTGCTGTCGGTCGCGGTGCCGCCGCTCGGGCTGAAGGCGCGGCTGCTTGCGGTCATGCTCGGCTTTGCGCTGGTCGCGACGCTGGTCTGGCTGGCGGCAACGCTCGTCCAGCGCCTGATCGACGGGCCGAAGCCGCGTGTCGATGACGATGCGGATGACGAGCTCGATCTCGGTGCCTATATCGATACCCTACCGCCGGTCGATGCGCCGCGTCGCCCGATTTTTGCCGACCGCGAACTCGGTGCGCCGTTCATGTCGGACGAGGCGCTAGCGACGGCGCCCGCGCTGCCGCTGGTTCTGACGCCACCCGAACCGGTAACCGAACCGGAACAGGAATTGGCACTCGAAGCGCCTGAAGTCGAACCCGAGCCTGCACTTGTTCTCGATGCACCCGAAGAGACTGTCCCGGTCGCTCCCGAACCCGCCGTGCCGCAGATGGACGTCGACCCCGCACTCGAAGCGCCGCTCGACATCGCCGAATTCGACTTGCCGCCGGTCGCCGACGCACGCGAGCCGATTTCGGACGAAAGCAGCATCGATACGCTGATCCGCCGTCTGGAAGCCGGGATGGCGCGTCGCGCGGGACCGCCGCCGCCCAATCCGCCGGCCGCTGCGGCCAACCCGCTGAGCGCGATGCGCGACATGATGGGCATTGCCCGCGAGCCCGAAGCGCAGAACGACATAGGCTCGGCCCGTGCGCTCGACACGCTTCAACGCCTTGCCGCGCGCCGCATGGCGGGTTGATCAGGCGTCGATCGTCAGCGCTTCGACGCTAATCCGTCGCGGGTCTTCGTCCCCGGCTTCGACCACCGCCACATCGGCGACAAAGCCGCGCGGCAGGGAAATCTCCACCTCGCCGATTCGGCGCGCGAACGCCGCGATATCGGGGGATGCCTCGGTCTCCACCCGCAAGCGATGGCGCTCGCCCGAAAAGGTCGCACTGAACCACGGCGTTGCGGTGTGCGACACGAGATATATAGGCCCGAGCTGCACCGCGAAGGCCGCCAGCAATGCGCTCTCAACGCTCATCGCCCGCATCCTTCTATATACGCCGTCACCCGCCGCAACAGCCGGTCGCCGACCGTGCGCCCGCGCCGCAGGTCGTGCACGAAGCGGGGATCGCGCGCGGCCTCGCGCCCGAAACGGGTCGGGGGCGTGCCGGTGCGACGCAAATGGGTTTCGACAAGAGTCAGCAACATCGGGGTGCTCCAAAGTTTGATTCGCTAGGCACTTTCCTATTTCAAAGGGATTTTCCTACTTGTCTAGGGGTTTTCCTATCACTATAGGAGATTCATGACCGATGCCCGTACCGCGCTCGACCAGCTGATCCGCGACCGGGGCGAGGACTATGCCTCGCTATCGCGGCTGCTCGGGCGCAACGCTGCCTATATCCAGCAGTTCATCCGGCGCGGCACGCCGCGCAAGCTCGACGAGGAGGACCGGCGGACGCTCGCGCGCTACTTTCGCGTCGACGAGGCGGTGTTGGGCGGGCCGCGCACCCCTGTCATCGCCAAGCCGCAATCACGGCGCGGGGCCGATTTCGTCCGTATCCCCCGCCTTGCTATCGGTGCATCGGCAGGGCCGGGTGCGCTCGATACCGAGGATGCCGCGGCCGGCGAATTCGTCCTCGACGCCCGTTCGGTCCGGGCACTGGGCGATGCGGGCATGCTCTCGATGATCCAGGTCAGCGGCGATTCGATGGAGCCGACCCTGGGCGACAGCGACGACATTTTGGTCGACCGCAGCGATGCCGCCGAGCGGGTGCGCGACGGCATCTACGTCCTGCGCTTCGACGATGCGCTCAATGTGAAGCGCATCGCGATGAACCCCGAAGGTCGCCGCTTCACCGTCCGCAGCGACAATCCCGCCTATCCGTCATGGCCCGATTGCGATCCGGCGCGGATCGACATCATCGGGCGGGTGGTATGGGTCGGGAGAAGGGTGCGTTAGCCTATTCTCTCGCCAGCCCTTCGACTTTCGCCAGATCGACCCCCGCGACCGCCGCTTTCAGCACATCGATGGACGCTGCGTGTCCTTCGGCCTGGACCATTACCCGGTCGCCGACGATGGTGCCGTAGCTGCCGCGCTTGTCGGCGGTGTCGAACTTTTCGGTCGTCATCCGCCCGTCGACCTTGCCGACCTTTTCGTAGCTGGTGCCTTCCTGTTTCGACGACTGGACGTTGAGCGCCCCGCCAAGCGCGGCAAGGCCGCCCATGGCGCCCATGTCGGTCACCGACAGCTTGATCTCGCTGTCGCCCGATCCGTAGCGCGCCTCGGCATTCGACCCGGCAATCCCTGCCGCGCCGCCCGACTGGCTTTCGATCGAGGTGCGCGCCAAGCCGTTGAGTGTCGCCGGGAGCAAGCCTTGCAGCACATCGGGCGCGATAGCGGGCGCGGCCTGGCCCGACTTCATGCGTTCGGCCGCCGCTTCCATTTTCTTGGTCGCTTCGTCGAGCTTGCCCATGTCGAGCGATCCTCCGCCCGGCATGTTGACCGTACCCGATACCGTGCCCGCACTCGACACCAGCCCGCCGCCGCCGAACAGCAGCGCAACGGGCGCGGTGATCAGGCCGACCGCGAGCGAGGCGACGACCAGGCACAGCACGACCACCGCCGTATAGCCGACCGCCTTGTCCTCGGGTGCCTTCATCAGCACCGGCAGCCCGAGATAGATCAGGTAGAGCGAGTAAAGTCCGCCGATGATGCCGAGCAGACCCAGCATCGGCATCAACCCGAAGATACCCGCAACCCAGCTCGCCGTTGCGCCATAGGCCGCGACCTTGAACGCAGAGAGCCGGTTCTTGGTGCCGCCGAACTGCGGCGCGAGCGCCTCGATCACCAGGGCCATGACATAGACCATGACCAGAGTCAGCGCGTAGCCGACGAGCGCCGTCACGATGCTGCTGAGCAATGTCGGGCGATAGACGATGCCGAACGCGCCATGCCCGAACATTTGCCCGCCGATCAGCGAGGCAACCGGGCCGATGGCCGCGAGCGGAATGACATGGCTTTTGTAGATATCGGCAATCGTCGACGGCTCGGCGTCGATGCGCGGCCATTCGGTCTTCGGCGTCAGCAGGATGTTCTTCACCCGCCCGATAAGGCTGTTGCCCGCCGGTCCCGGTCCTAAATCGCTCATGATCTTTCCCCTCTTGACGAGAATCGGGGCCGGGTCCGTTCCAGCAGGGCGCGACCCCCTTATTTCTCGAACCCCCGGGCCTTACCCCAGCTCCGCGCCGCTGTGTAGCCCAGATAGCCGGTACCGAAGAGCGCCCACATCGATTCGGGGATTGCGGCGAGGTAGGCAGTCATGCCCGCCGCGACGTTCGTTGCCATTTTCGGCTGGACCGCCGCGATCAGGCCCATCGGGATCGCCCACAGGATCATCGCGTACATGACATAGAGGAACGAGGGGCGCGCGCGGCTCGTCCAGGGGTCGGGGCTTTCGGCCTCGGCCACGATGGCGGACAACTGCGTGCGGAGCGTTTCCATGTCCTGCGACCCCTGCATCTTGAGCAGTTCGAGCTTGGCCGCATCGCGGGCGCGGGGATCGGGAATGATCTTGTCGATCAGGCCCGCAATCGGGGCGAACAGCGATTCGATGATGGGCATGTCTTTTCTCCAAAGGTCACAAAGGTCACACTTAAAACGGCGCGGCGCCCCGTTCGGGAGGGGGCGTCAGCCGAGGCGATTGGCCAGCCAGCCGTACAGAAACGCCTCATTGGCGGGTCGGCGTTCGGCGAGGTCGAGGTAGCGTTCGCCCTGCAATGCCTCGAGCGCCTTCATCAGCACGCTTTCGCCGTGCGGTTTACGGCGCGCGAGGAAGGCAGTGAGAGCCGCCTGGGTTGCATCGTCGATGCGCGGACCCGGCACGATGTCGGGGTAGTCCGCCGCGCCGCGATTGAGTGCGTTGAGCGCGCGCTGCAGGAACGACACCGCGACTGCCGGTCCCATGTTGACGCCGGTGTCGAACAATTCCGCCGCGACATCGGGGGCCGCGTCAGCAATGCGGTCGAAGCCGGGGCGCACCCAATAAATGCGGCGATAGATCGCGACCGCCTCGTCGCGGGGAAAGACGCGCATCTCGCCGTGATAGCCATGTGCGCGGGCAACCGCCTCGGTAATCCCCCAGCGTGTCGCGCCGCCGCGGTCGGCGGGGTGGTCGCTAAAGCCGCCCTCGCGACCGATGACGGCGTCGATGAGCTCGTCGATATCCATGGCAACTAACCTTCTGCTTTGCCGAGTCGTTCGGAACATAACCAGAACGGTTAGGTGTAGGAAAGAGGCAAGGCGCAATAATTTTGGCGAAACTAAAATTGGGCGCACCGCGAGGCCTCCGACGGCCTCGCGCGGGCGAGGACGGACGGCGTGGCATTGCCACGATGAAGACGAGACTCGCTGTTGCCAATCCTTGCGTGCTTGCCTAAACGCCGCGCCTCGGTCGGGACGTAGCGCAGCCTGGTAGCGCATCACACTGGGGGTGTGGGGGTCGCAGGTTCGAATCCTGTCGTCCCGACCAAGATAGCAAAGATTTCTTAAGGTATTGATTTGTGAGATATAAACGTCTCACGGCGACCCACGTTAACTTGTTACCGTTTCGTGTCTGCGAGCGATCCCTGGGAATATCCGCACATTGTGCATTCGTGCGTGAGGCAGGCTTGTTCAGGGCTTTGTCGAGATTGCAGCCGTTCGCTCATAGCCTGTAAGCCCTGATCGTTGCTGTCGTCGTTTTTGTCATATGGACGGCAAAGGTGCTGGCAGCGCCAAGGAATGCACGTGACGATCCTCGTTTTTTTGGACGAACCGTGCCCCTGCCCGTGCCTCAATAAGCGCCTCTCCCGCCAACTACGGCGGGAATTGTGCGCGCGAGCAGCGCAAGGTCCTGCCGCAGCGAGGGCTTGTCGAGATAAGCTATGTCCATCGCCACCTGTTCCTCGAAAGGGATTTCAGCACGGCCCGAGACTTGCCATGTGCAGGTAATTCCGGGCTTGCCCGCCAGCCGCGGCCAGACACGGTCGTGATAACTGATAACCTCCTTGGGCAGTGCCGGGCGCGGGCCGACCAGCGCCATCGAGCCACCGACCACATTCAACAATTGCGGCAATTCATCGATCGAGAAGCGACGAATGAAACGTCCGACGCGCGTGATACGCGGGTCGTGACGCATTTTGAAACAGGTCGCGTCGCGCTCCGACTGGGCGCGCAGTGCTTCGAGCCGCGCCTCGGCATCGACCGCCATCGAGCGGAACTTGAGCATCAAAAAGGGCTTGCCGTCACGCCCGATCCGCGTTTGCCGGAAAAGAACGGGGCCGCCGTCCTCGAGGCGGATCGCGACGGCGACCGCCGTGAGCAGCGGTGCGAGGATGACCAGCGCTGCTGTGCCTGCCGCAACGTCGAGCCCGCGCTTGATCATCCGGCGGCCCAGCCCGGCAAGGTCGCGCACGGCAAGGGCATGGGCGCAAGCACGGGCGAGGAACACCCCGTTGCCGGCGAGGTAGCGCCGTGCCATCCGGCGCGGTTCCTGCGCCAGCCGCCATACCCATTCGAGACCCGTCTGGCGCAGCGCCAGCGGTGCGCGAGGAATGCGCCCGGCATAATAGTCGAACAGCCCCCCGACGCCCATGACAACGGGTGCCGCGAGTGCATCGGCGAAGTGCGCGATCCAGCGCTCCTGCCTGGGCACGCCAAAGCCGACGAGAACGATCTTCGCGCCGGACGCGTTGATCGCATCGAGCACCGCTTCCTCCGCCTCGGGCGCGTAAAAGCCGTGCATCGCTCCGGCGACCTTGAGGTCCGGGAAGCGCGCCCGCATCGCCGAGCCCGCCGCGTGGGCAACGCCGGGCTGGCCACCAAGCAGGAAAATCGGCACGCCGGTATCAGTGGCGCGCGCGCATAGCTCGGGAAACAGGTCGGTGCCGTTGAGGTTCTCGCCAAGGCGGACGCCCGCAAGCCCGGCGGCGATCCGTATCCCGATCCCGTCGGGCAGCAGCATGTCCGATTTCTTGAGGGCGCGCCGGTAACGCGGATCGCGCGCGGCGATATTGACGCAATGCGCGTTGACGAAACTGACGACGGTAGGTGTGCCGATCAGCGCGCGCAGCACAAGATCGTCGGCCACGTCGGCGCGCGTTCGCGCGGCAAGCTTCAGGCCGAAGAGGGTGGCGGCAGGCCGCGCGATGCGCGGGGCGAAACTGACGGGCGAAGGCATGGTGAAAGCGGTCATGGAGCAACAAGTCCCTGTGACGATTGACGCGGGTGCCAGTTCAGGGGACGTGCCAGAAATGCGGATTTGAGGCGTTCGGCGCGCCTCGATGGTTAACCGACCGGGAGCGTTGCAGTCCGCGATTGCATTGCGCATGCCAAACGCAGCCGTTTTTGCAAAATGCAAGAGCGGCGCCGGATGGATGCCCCGTGCGACAGGCTTGGCACGGAATTTGGATAGGAGCTCGTGATGATCGCGCTCCTCACCCGCCCATACGCCGATTTCGCGCGGCGTTCCCCTGATCTGGCCGTGCTCGCGCGCGGTCTCGCCGCCTATGGTGGCGGCGAGATCGCGACGCGGGCGGTGCGCATCGTCGCGATCGTAGTCATCGCGCGCCATGTCGATGCGGTCGAACTCGGCACAGCGGCGCTCGCGCTCTCGCTGTTCGAGCTGGTGCGCGTGCTCGCCAATGCGGGGATCGGCCAGCGTATTATCGCGGCAGCGGATGCCGAGCTCGACGCAGTCTGCGTCCGTGCGGCCCAATTGTTCTGGTTTTGGTGTGCGGCGGTCGCCGGCGTCCAGTTGTCGGTGGCAGGCGTGCTGTGGGCAGGCTTTGCCCTGCCGGTGCCCGCCGCGATGCTCGCGGTGCTCGCGCTTGTTTATCTGATCATGCCACCCGGACTCGTTCAGGTCTTCCTCCTGATGCGCGACGGGCGGCTTGCAGTCACTGCGCGCAACGCGACCGCGCAGACGATCTGCGACCATATCCTGACGATGCTGCTCGCCGCCTTGTGGCCGAGTGCCTGGGCGATTGTGCTGCCCAAGCTGATGACCGCGCCGCTCTGGACGATCCTGACCCGGCGGGCGCGGCCGTGGCGCTGTCCCACGGGGATCGAACCGGCACCCCTCGCCAGCTTTATGCGCTATGGCGCGGGCGTCCTCGGCAGCGAGCTGGGGGCCGCCGCCCGCGCGCAACTTGGCAATCTGGTCGTGGGCGCAACGCTCGGCATCAAAGCTCTCGGCCTCTTCTACTTCGCGTTCGGGGCCGGGCTCGGCATTACGGCCTCGTTCGTGTCGGCATTCACGATCGTTCTTTTCCCGCATTTGTGCGCGGCGCGCGGTCCCGACGAAATCGCGCGGCGTACGCGACGAGGTATGGCGTTCGGACTCGCGGCGATGCTGCCCGTCATCCTCGCCCAGGTGCTGCTCGCACCATTCTACGTGCCGATCCTTTTCGGCGCTCATTGGGCGGAGGCGGCACCGCTGGTTTCGCTGCTTGGTCTCGGCGCGCTTCCGCTGGTCGCGGGCGCGGCGATGACGGCGGCGCTGCGCGCGTCACGGCGGACCGGGCTTGACGCCGCGATCAGCCTTGCCAGCGCGGCGGCGGCGATCGGCGGGCTGTGGCTGGGCAGTGGACATGGCCTTGATGGTGCGGCGATGGGCTATGTCGCGGGCCTCGCGCTTGTCGTTGTGCCGGCGGCCTTGATACTCGCCTGGCCGCGCCGTCCGGTACCGGCGGAGGCGGCGGTATGAGCGGTCCGCGCTTCTCGGTGATCATCCCGGCCTATAATGCGGCGCGGACAATCGGCGCGTCGATCGCCACTGTTCGCGCGCAAAGCTTCCACGATTTGGAGTTGATCGTCATCGACGACGGCTCGACTGACGCGACCGTCGCCGCCGCGCGCGCAGCCATCGGCGACGATATCCGCTGTCGAGTGATTTCCAAGGGCAATGGCGGCGTTTCGGCCGCGCGTAACCTCGGCGCGGACATGGCGGCGGGGCAATTGCTCGCCTTCCTCGACGCCGACGACCTGTGGCATGAAGACAAGCTCTCGACGCACGCCGCCTTCCACGCCGGGCAACTCGACCTTGCGGCGAGCTTCGCGCGCGTGGCGTTCGTCGACGGCACTGCGCGCACGCTCGATGCGCGCTCGCATTCGACTGTGCCGGAGGGGGGGCTGACCGTGGCGGCGCTACTGGGCGAAAATCCGGTTTGCACGACCTCGAACCTCGTCGTCGATCGCGCGGCCTTTGCAGTCATCGGGGGATTCGACTCCGAAATGCGCCATGCCGAGGATCAGGAATGGCAATTGCGTGCCGTTACGCACGGCCATCGGATCGAGGGGATCGATCAAATCCTCGTCGGCTATCGCAACAGCGAGGACGGGCTTTCGGTCGATCTTGCCGCGATGCACCGAGGTTGGATGGCGCTGGCCGCGCGCTATGGCGGGCGCGAATACGCGGGCGCGCAGGCGGTGTTCTGCCGCTATCTCGCGCGCCGCACGCTGAGGAGCGGGGCGCCAGGAACGGTCGCGCTCGGCTACGCCTGGTCGGGCCTGCGCGCACACGGCACTGCATATTTCGATTCCCCCGCGCGTGGCCTGCTGACCTTTGTCGCTGCGCTTGCCAGTCCCCTCCTCCCCGCCGCGCTGCGCGCGCGCCTTTTTGCCTGAAGGATAAGCCGATGACGAACGCGCCAATGGTTTCGGTGGTGATGCCGGTCTACCATGTTGCGGCATTTGTGGGCGAGGCCGTCGCCTCCGTGCTCGCTCAGCGCTATGACGATTTCGAGCTTATCATCGTCGACGATGGCGGTGACGACGAAAGCGTTGCACTCTGCCGGGCGTTCGGCGATCCGCGGATCCGCGTCGTTTCGCAGGCAAACCGGGGCTTGGCGGGCGCACGCAACACCGGAATCGCGGAGGCGCGTGGGCGATACATTGCGCTCCTCGACGGCGATGACCGCTGGCATCCGGACAAATTGATGCTCCACGTTATCCATCTCGAGGCGGATCGCACGGTTGACGTTAGCTATGCGGGATCGCGAATGATCGATGCGGCAGGACGGCCGCTCCGTGTCGCAATGCGGCCCCGCCTTGCCGACGTCACAGCGGCGCATTTCCTGACGCGCAATCCGGTCGGCAACGGATCGGCGGCGGTGCTGCGGCGGACCGCGCTCCACCGGGTCGCGTTCGCGCACCCCGACACGCCGGAACGGCGCTGCTGGTTCGACGAAAGCTTCCGGCAGTCGGAGGATATCGAGCTGTGGCTGCGTATGGCGGCAGGACATGGCTGCCGTTTCGAGGGGATCGCCGGCCTCCTGACCGATTATCGCATCGTCAGGGGCGGCCTGTCGGCGAACATCGTTCGCCAGTTCGAAAGCTGGCAGCGCGCGGTCGACAAGCTGGCGGGCTATGCGCCTGACCTTGTCGCGCGGCACGGCAACCGGGCGGCCGCGTACCAGCTCCGTTATCTCGCCCGCCGCGCGGTCCAGCTGGGCGATGGCCCCTTTGCTGCCGCGCTCGTACGCCAGGCGCTCATGCGCGATCCGGCGATCCTGATCGCCGAGCCGGTCAAGACCGCAATTACCGCGCTCGCTGCCTTTGCTTTGCGCTACATGCCAGCGCCCGCGTTCCGCGCGCTCGGCACACTTTATCTGGGGGCTGCAGCATGACTTCGATCCGCGTCACCCATCTGATCGACGACACCAATTTCGGCGGGGTGATGCGCGGCCTGCGCATGTTCGACCGTCCCGAATTCGCCAGAATCGGCACGATCGAGACGATCCGGGTCGAACCGCGCCGACGGCTGTCGCCCCGCTATCCTGCCGACCTCATTGTCACTCATTTTGCGCCGTGCTGGGCAATGATCCCCTTTTTGTGGTCGCTCAAGCTGCGCCATCCGCGCGCGCGGCTCGTTCATGTCGAGCACAGTTACATCGGCTGTTTCGAAGCCGCGCAGGTGCCGAACCGCACACGCTTCCGGACGATGCTTGCGCTGGCGCTGGCGCCGTTCGATGAAGTCGTCTGCGTGTCGGACGCCCAGGCCGGCTGGATGCGCGCCGCCGTGCCCTCGGTCGCAGCGCGTACCCATGTGATCAACCCCTGGGGAAGCGTCTCCGGGCTCGATGCCGTAGCCCCGGTCGCGCACGCAACCGCCGGGCCGCTCGTGCTCGCGGCCTACGGCCGGTTTGATCCGATCAAGCGGTTCGACGTGCTGATCGCAGCCATGCGTCGCCTGCCGCCCGACCGCTTCCGGCTCGTGCTCGGCGGCTTCGGGCCTGAGGATGCGGCGCTGCGTGCTGCCGCCGAAGGGTTGTCGCATGTCACGTTCGCCGGGAGAGTCGAGGACGTGCCGGGATTCCTCGGTGGGTGCGACGCGGTGGTCATCCCGTCACGCTGGGAGACGTTCGGCCAGGTCGCCGAGGAGGCAAAGGCGGCGGCGCGTCCGATCGTCGTCGCAGATGGGCCTGCGCTCGCGGCGCACATCGGACAGGCGGGCCTCGTCGTCGACTGCAGCGATCCCGCCACTCTGGCCCGTACGCTCGCCCTGCTGCCCACGCTGCCGCTGCGCCGCATGGGGGAGGCGGGGCGCGCGAGCCTTGCCACCGCCGCCGCAGACCGTGTCGCGCAGTGGCTCGCGCTTTACGAACGCGCCGTGCCCCGCTTGGCATCGCTGCGCGCCGCTGTGCCGATCAGGATGAGCCCCGGCCAGATCAGATAGCCGAGTACTTCGAGGTTTTCTCCGAAGGAATAAAGCAACAGCACAAACAGCAACGCGAGCGCCCGCCGTGCTTCGTGCAACCGGCCGGCCTCTACGGCCGTCAGGATCAGCGATCCGAACAGCGGCACGGCGAGTGCGAGCACACCCACCAGCCCCTTGACGAACAACAGGCCGAACCAGCTGTGATGGCTGCCGATCGGCATATATTCGACAAGATGAGGTCCGCGTTCGACAATGCCATGGCCAAACCATGGCGCTTCGTTGCGCCACCTCTCGACCGCGATCCGGCCCAGCGTCGCGCGCACTCGGCTTGAGGCCGCCCTTGCGCCGTTGAAATCGCTCGTAGCCTGTTGGGCGAGCGCGAGAAGGCTTTGAGCAAAGAACCCGGCGAGCAGCGCGCCCGGCGCTGCCGCGAACCAGGTCGAAGGACGGGCGAAGCGCGCGACCAGCCAGGCCGTCGGCCAGGCGAGCACGATCGCGACGAGGGCCAGCCGCGATTGCGACATCAGCGCCATGGCAAGTGCGGCGGCAATGCCGATCGCCCGCCACCCGCGGTGCCGCTCTTCGCCCGCGATCAGCGCGGAGATGGCCGCGACGAACCCGATCGCGGGGGACCAGGGCGCGAAAAACTGCCAACGGGGCGCGCTCGTTCCCGGCTCAAAGGTGTACAGAATTGTCGAGAAATATTCGGGGCCCGAACCCCCGAGCACGACCAGGGGCGAGACCCAGAGCGTTTTGGGCAGGCCGACATAGGGCGCGACCGCAAAGATCGGAATCAGCGCGAGCGACTGCGCGCCGAGGCGGCAGGTTGCGCGCACGATGACGCTGCTACGGATCGGCAGTACCGCCCCCGCGAGCGGGAACAGCGCGAGCAGTGCCCAGCCCTTGGCCCAGCCCGCAACCGATTTGAGCGTCTGCGCCGCGCCGAGATCGTTTTCGATGTGGCCGACGAGCAGGGCGACGAGCATCACTGCCATCCCGCCGAGCCATAGCATGACGAGCGCGCCGGGCGGGCGCGCGTGACCGAGGTAAAGCCGCGCGCATGCCATTGCCCCGAGCGTCCACCCGAGCAGCGGCCCGGCAAAGTAAAGCCCGCCGATCAGCCACAAGACCCAGGTCGCGGCGATCGTGCCCGCGATCAGGCGTTCGGCAAGAGACGCTGGATGATCGGTTGGCGAAGCCATAGCAGCAGGAATCCGACGATGAGGAGGACCGATGCGCCGATCGCGCCGGCGAGCGCGAGGAGCAACGAGGGCGAGGACGGCTTGATCGGCAGCGACGGCGCCTCGAGCGTTTGGACGAGCGGGTATGACGCGAACGGATCGGCTTTGTTGGTGTCGAGCCGCGCCAGCGCCGACGAAAAAACGGCTTCGGCGACACGCTGTTCGCGGACGAGGTCGGCGAGTTGCGCGGCGGTGCCGGCGAGTGCAGTCGTCTCGGCATTCTGCTGGCCGATCTGCGCGCGGATCTCGGCGGTGGCGGCGCGCGCGCCCGCGCTGTCGCCAAGACGCGACACAAGCGCCTCGAACAGCCGCTCGCGGCCGTCGCTGACTGACAGATCGGCGAACGTCATCAGCGTGCGCCCGTCGAGACCGGTCAGCGCACGGCCGCGCGCGATGAGCGCATCGCGCACGCCCGACTTGCGTGCGTCGAGCTCTTCGACCGTCGCGTGCTGCGGGCCGAGCACCGACCCCTTGTCGGTCGCCGTCGTCGCCACCTCGGCATAACGATCGAGCAGTGAGCGGAAGAGTGGATCGGCTTTCAGGATCATTGCGCGCCGCGCCTCGGCCGGACCGATCTGGAGAGCGCCGGACAGTTGGCTCGTGGTCGCCGCTTGGGCGCGCTGCGTCGTACGCGCGACGCGCTCTCGGTCGCGCAGCGTGTCGAGCGCGGAGATGCGGCTGTTGAACTGGTCGAGCGAGACGAGGCCGGTGCGCCCCTGAAAGGCAAGCACACGCTGCTGCGCGTCGCGGGCTTTGCCCTGGAGCGCGGCGATCTGGCGGCGGTCATTGGCCTCGCGCGTCGCCGCCTCGTCCTGGCGGAGTGCATCGAGCCCGGCAAGGAACGCGCGGCGCAGTGCTTCGGCGCGGGCATGCGCCTTGGCAGCGGTATGCCCGCTTAAGGTGACCTCGATCAGATTGGTCTGATCGGTGAGGGTGACGACCGGCTTGGGGAAAGCGAACGGATCGTCGCCCGCAAGCCGGGCCGCCGCGCGCAGCGTGACGTCGGCGGCAAGCAGGCGCTTGTAGCTTTCGGTCGGGCTGAGCGTCGATCCGCTGAACGGCGAGGCGGTCGTCGTCGTCGCCTGCCCGATCGTTTCGACGTTGATCGATCCGCCGACGCCGGTTCCGGGCAGGATAAACGTCATCCGGCTGGTGTAGCGCGGCGGTGTCGCGACAACATAGAGTGCGGCGAGCGCCCAGATTACGGCGAGCGAGGGGCCGAGCGTAAGCGCATAGCGGCGGTAGCGGCCAAACGAGGGCAGCCCGTCGCGAACCAGCCGCCAACCGCGTACCAGCCGCCGAGTCGTATCGGGCGCAGGTGGCGCGGGCGGCGAAAGCGGCTCGTGCTTCATCGCGCGGCCCGGCTCAGCACGATTGCGGGTGTAATGGCGCCGGCTGTACTGCCCACGAAGCCGACCGCATCGGCGAAGTTCATCCAGCGGCTGTCGTAGCAGGCGATGGCATCGTTGGGCATCAGATAGGGGTCGAGCGCGTCTCGATCGGCGCTGCGTACCAGTTCCTCGACGCGCCGTTCGACGACAATGCTCTGGCCGTTGAGCGGATTGCGCGAGATCAGCACCGCGCGCCGCCCGGCGTTCATCGCCGAACCGCCGACGCAATTCATGCTGGCGAGACCCTGAAGCAGCCGGGTGCCATAGGGCAGGCTCGTACTCTGCGCGTCGACAGCGCCGCCGGCGTTGTTGTTGGCCGGGCGTGACAGGTTCGACATATAAATGCGCACGCCGCCTAGCGTGACCGAAGAAGGGCGGACGAGTGCCGCATCGAAACAGCCGCGTGACGGCACGGTGATCCGGTCGCCAGCCGCCAGCTCGACATCGTCGACCGGTGCGCCGTCGAGAGCGCCCGAAACATCGATGGTATAGACCATGGTGCCACGTTCGAGGTGTATCCGGCGCAAATCGGCGTCGGGGCGTACCCCACCCGCCGCACGCAGCGCCGCCGTCAGCGTACGACCGCCGTTCATGTCGCCATTGGCATCGCGCAAGCCCATACGCTGCACCTCGCTGCGCTCACCGACCGCGACGATGCCGCTGGCGAAGACCGCACCCGCGACGGGCAGCTTGATCGCGGTCGCCTCGACAAGGCGCAGTGCAACAGCGTTGCGCAGCGCCCGGACCTGTCCTGCCGCCAGCAAGGCGTCGGAGAGCCGATGTTGCGCCGCTTCCGGGGCGAGTCCCACGACGGCGACGGGACCAAGCCCCGGAAGCGTAACCTGCCCGTCGGCGGCGATGACATAATTGCCCGTCACGCGATCCGCATCTCCCAGCAGCTCGATCCGGAGGCGGTCACCGGGTGCGAGCCGTGCACCGCTCGGCAGGCCATTTGCTGCGGGGGCCGGCATGGGCTGGGCAGGAGAGCAAAGTGCAGTCGGTCCCTGCGGCGCTTGCCACGCGCTTGCTGGGCGGTTCTCCGGGAGACGCCCTGTGGTACAACCGCCGAGCGAAGCCAATGCGGCCAGCGTCGCTGTTCGTGAAATTCGCATTTTGCAGTCCCCAAGCCAGTCCTGGAACCTCCGGTTCAAGCTTCGTGCCAATTCAGGCCGGCCTTTGCGTTCTGCCCGGCGAAACCTCCATATCGGCACAATTCCATGGCAGATCGCAGTCGGAACGGACGCAAGCGCAAGGCTCGCTTTGCAAAATGCAAATAGTCAACACACCCGTAACCAAAGTGCGGGGCAGGACATGACGGGCAAGGGACGGATCCTAATTATCGACGATTGTGCGGCCGATGCGGCCGAAATGGTGGCGGCGCTTGAGCGGGCCCGCTTCGATGTTCATCGAACGCCGTCGAGCGCACAGGCGGTGGCGCTGCTCGACAAGGGCTGGGATGCTATCCTGATTGCGCTGACGACGGTGGGCGGCGACGCTCTCTCATTACTCGCTTCTGTCGTGCAGGCGGGCGATCAGGCAAGCGTGATCGCGATCGACGGCAAGGGCGCGGTCGAGAATGCGGTCGATGCGATGCGGCGCGGCGCCCATGATTTCCTGGTGAAGCCGGTGACGCGGGACAGGCTGGTCGAGGTCTGTGCCCACGCGGTCGCCGAAGCGGTCCAGCGCCGCAATACCCGCTCGGGCCGACGGGCGAACGATCGCAAGGGGTTTCAGGGTTTCATTGGCAGCTCGATCCCGATGCAATCGGTCTATAAGGTGATCGACGGCATAGCGCGGTCATCGGCGACGGTCTTCATCACCGGCGAGAGCGGGACGGGCAAGGAAGTCGCCGCTGAAGCGCTGCACAATGCGAGCGATCGCCGAGCCAGGCCCTTTGTCGCAATAAATTGCGGGGCGATTCCTGAAAATTTGCTCGAATCGGAAATCTTCGGCCACGCCAAGGGCGCGTTCACCGGCGCGACCGAGAATCGTATCGGCGCGGCACGGATGGCCGACGGCGGTACGCTTTTCCTCGACGAAATCTGCGAACTCGACATCAAACTCCAGGTCAAGCTGCTGCGCTTCCTGCAAACAGGCATGATCCAGCGCGTCGGCAGCAGCACAGCGGAAAAGGTCGACGTGCGCGTCGTCTGCGCAACTAACCGCGATCCCGTCGTCGAAATTCTGGAGGGGCGGTTCCGCGAAGACTTGTTCTATCGGCTCGCAGTGATGCCGCTGCACCTGCCGCCGCTGCGCGAACGTGGCACCGACGTGCTGCTAATCGCCGAAGCCTTTGCTGAGCGGTTTGCGAAGGAAGAGCAGCGCGCGCGCACCGGTTTCAGCGAGGCGGCGCGTACCTATCTGCGCCAGCATGACTGGCCCGGCAATGTTCGCGAGTTGCAGAATGCGGTGCGCCGCGCCGTCATCCTGTCAAGCGGAAGCCCGATCGACGCGGCCGACCTGCGCCCCGCTTTTCCACGCGCCCGACCCGAAGGGGCCACGCTGCCCGCCGTTGTCGATGATGCGCCGCAGACACTCGACAATATCGAACGGCTGGCGATTGAACGTGCGGTCGCGCGTGCCGATGGCAGCCTGACGATCGCGGCGCGTGAATTGGGGGTCAGTGCCTCGACGCTCTACCGCAAGCGCGAACGTTGGCAGGCCCGTGCGGCTTGAGCGCTCGCGGTCGCCATTCACGTGCATAGGGTTGGGACAGCCTATACCGGGCGCTACGCACTTTGCGAGGGGTACGGGGGACCGGAAAGGGATTGCTGGTGACGATTGGAGGCTTGGACGAGGGCTATGCCCAGTCAAAGCGCAGAAATTGTTACGATCGCGTCGGCGGGCTGGCGGGCCAGAGGGTTGCGCACGGCAAAGCTGAAGGCGTCCGCCTCGATCTCGAAGATGTCGCCTGCCTGTGGCGCGATCCCGTCGGCGAATGAGAGCGTCGCCGTGCCGAAGAAATGAACGTGAACGTCGCCGGGTCGGCGAAACACCGGATTCTTGAAGTGGTGATGTTCAAGATTGGCGATGCTGTGCGACATATTGCTTTCGCCGGTCAGGAAGGGCCGCTCCCAAAGCACGGTGCCGTCGCGCAAGATGCGCGAGATGCCGCGCACGTCCGACGGCAACTCTCCAAGCAGAAGTTCGGGCCCGAGGGCCGCCTGTCGCAGTTTGGAATGCGCGAGCCAAAGGTAGTTGTGACGCTCGGTCATATGATCCGAAAATTCGTTGCCCAAGGCGAATCCCAAACGGCACGGTCGTCCGTCGGCATCAATTACATAGATACCCGCAATCTCCGGTTCTTCTCCGCCGTCATTGGCAAAGCCGGGCATCGTGAGCGCCGCGTTCGGCGCGACCAGGATCGAGCCATCGCCCTTGTAGAACCATTCGGGCTGCTGGCCGATTTGGCCTCGTGCAGGCTTTCCGCCCTCCAGGCCTTCGAGAAACATGCGCATCGAGTCGGTCGCGCCGCCCGCTTCTGCGGCCCTGTGCATCTTGTCGCGTCCTTCGGCGGATCCGAGGTGGGTCAGGCCAGTCCCGGTCACGAGAAGATGTGCCGTGTCGTCATGGTCGATGGCACACAGCAGCTCGACCTCGGTCAAATCGATCGCGTTGGATCGGCGTGCCATGGCGATCTCGCCAAGCGTCGCGCGTTGAGATAATGCCTCTTGGGCCAGTTCCAGTGTCGTTCTGGAACCGGCGACCCGCCATGCGTCGCCGCTGTCGTCTAGGGCAGCAACGCCCCGCGTGCCATTTTGACGGAATTGAACCAGGGACCGCATCGGCATCGCTCCATATTGCCTTCAACACGGCGCAAACCGCACCGTGGGTTCTCGCTATTAAGCTACAACCTTACCGCTCCACCAGCACGCGTTCCCCCTCCGCATCATAGGCCTTGACGCTCATGCTCACGACCTTTGCCGCCCCAAGCTCGGCATTGAACACCGCCATGTGCGGCGTGGCGAAATGCGCGGTCAGCGCCGCGTGGTCGCGCCATTTTTCGGCGATGTGCAGCACCTCGGGGTCGAGCACATCGCGCGAAAAAGCGTAGAGTTCGCAGCCGTCCTCGGCGCGCGTCGCCCTTACCTGGGTGTCTATCGCTTCCTGCATCCGGTCGATCTCGCCGCTGGCGCAGCGGACGTCGCCCAGGACCACAACCGTGTTCCTGTCCTCATATTCGGGGCGAAAGCTGGTCGCGGGAATTTGCAGCAAACGCCGCACGATGCCACTTTCATAGCTTTCGATCGCTGTCGCGACGACGCTTGCCGCGCGCATGCCGATGTTGAATTCGACCATATGATCGCCGACCATGTGCGCCGCCTGTGCCGCACGGGTGCGCCAGCGTTCGGCCACGCGAAGCAGATCGGGTTCGAGCACGTCACGGCCGATGCTGTAATGCTCGCAACCATGGAATTCGCGGACGGCGGCTACCTGTCTTTCGATGGGCAAATGCAGCCGCGCGATGTCGGCGTTGCGGACCCTCAAATACCCCATGACCAATAACACGGTCTCAACTCCATTCCGACCCCGACCCCTTTGCGCGCTGGGTTAACGTCCGGTTGCGCGGGGCTGCCCCCTCTGTTAGTCGCGCGCCTTCCCCGATTACAGGCTTAATTTACACCGATGTTCACATCCCCCGCCTATGCCCAAGCCGCCGGTGCTGCTGCGCCTGACGGCATGTCGGCCTTCTTCGTCCAGATGATGCCGCTGTTGCTCATCTTCGTCGTATTCTGGTTCCTGATCTTTCGCCCGCAGCAACAGCGCGCCAAGGATCAGCGGGCCAAGCTGGAAGCGGTGAAGAAGGGCGATCAGGTCGTCACCGGTGGCGGATTGATGGGGAAGGTGACCAAGGTCGATGCCGACACGGTCGAAGTCGAGATCGCGCCGAATGTCCGCGTGAAAGCGGTCAAGGCGACGCTGGCGGATGTTGTGACCAACACGCCGGGCAAGGCAGCGAACGACTGAGATGCTCGATTTCCCGCGCTGGAAAGTCTGGTCGATCACGCTGATCCTGATCGTGGGCGTGTTGCTCGCGATTCCCAGTCTCATGCCTGAAGCAACCGCGAAGCAGCTGGGCATCGGCAGCGCGCCGCGTATCAATCTGGGCCTCGACCTTTCGGGTGGCAGCCATTTGTTGCTCGAGGCGGAAACCGGCGACGTCGCCAAGCAGCGGCTCGACCTGATGGAAGATGCGGCCCGCACCGAATTGCGGCGCGCGACGCCCGAAATCGAGATCGGCGATATTTCGACGTCGGACGGCGCGCTGAGTTTCTTCGTGCGTAACCCGACGCAGGTCGATGCGGCGGTCGAGAAAGTTCGCACGCTGACCAGCCCCGTGGGCGTCACCGGTCAGCGCGATTTCGATGTGCGTGTCGTCGATTCGACGCGCGTTACGATGACGCCGACGCAGGCTGGCCTGAGCGCGGCGGTCGAAAGCGCGATGCAGGTTGCAACCGAAGTCGTGCGCCGCCGCATCGACGAGCTGGGCACGCGCGAACCGACGATCATTCGTCAGGGATCTGACCGCATCATCGTGCAGGTGCCAGGCTTGCAGGATCCGCAGGCGCTGAAATCACTGCTCGGCAAGACCGCCAAGCTCGAGTTCAAGCTGGTCGACCTGACCGCCGACCCCGCCGAAATCGCCAAGGGCAATTCGCCTCCGGGAAGCCAGATACTGCCTTATCCGGAAAGTGCAGGAGGCGTTATCGCGGTCAAAAGGCGTGTGATCATCAACGGCGATGAGCTGTCGGATGCGACGCAGGGTTTTAACCCGGAGAACAACGCGCCGGTGGTGAACATCAAGTTCAACAGCCAGGGATCGCGGAAATTCGCGCGCGTCACGCAGGAGAACGTCGGCAAGCCGTTTGCAATGATCCTCGACGGCAGTGTTTTGTCAGCGCCCCGCATCGAGACTCCGATTCTGGGCGGCTCGGCGCAGATTACGGGCAACTACACGGTAGAATCTGCCAATTTCATGGCGATCCAGCTGCGCTCGGGCAAATTGCCGGTGCCATTGAAAGTGATCGAGGAACGCACCGTCGGGCCGCAGCTGGGGGCGGATTCGATCCGCGCGGGTGTGATTGCCTCGGCCATTGCAACGCTCGCGGTCATCGTCTTCATGCTCGTCACCTACGGCCGCTTCGGCGTCTACGCGAACCTTGCGGTCATCGTGAACGTGTTCATCATCCTTGCCGTGATGGCGTTCCTCAGCGCGACACTCACCCTGCCGGGCATCGCCGGTTTCGTGCTGACCATCGGCACCGCGGTGGATGCGAACGTCCTGATCAACGAGCGCATCCGCGAGGAACAGCGGCGCGGGCGCAACCCGATGCAGGCTGTGGAACTCGGCTATAAGGAAGCGAGCCGCACGATCTTCGAGGCGAACACCGTCCACTTCATCTCGGGCGTGGTCATGCTGCTGCTCGGCTCGGGCCCGGTCAAGGGCTTTGCCGTGGTGTTGTTGATCGGGATATTCGTATCCTATTTTACAGCCGTTTTCTTCACAAGGATGCTCGCCGCGCGCTACCTGCGCCGCAGCCGTCCGACTGTCCTCCATATCTGATCGGGCCCGCCCATGCGTTTGCTCAAACTCGTTCCCGACAACACCAATATCGGCTTCGTCCGGCTGAAAAGCTGGGCGTTCGGGCTGACCCTGCTGCTGTCGATCCTGTCGGTCGCGGCGGTCGCCTATAAGGGTCTCAACCTCGGCGTCGATTTCGTCGGCGGGCTGATGATCGAGGAGACGTTCACCGCGCCGCCCTCGCTCGACAAGGTCCGCGAAGTGGTCGACCGGTTGGGCGTCGGCGAGGCATCTTTGCAGCAGTTCGGCGACCCCAAGACCGTGTCGATCAAGCTGCCGCCGCCGACTTCGACCGATGCTGGCGCGACCAATGCCGTTGTCGCCAAGGTGAACGCGGCGCTGGCAGCGGAGTTTCCGGGAGCTAAATTCTCCAAGCAGGACTCGGTGTCCGGCAAGGTTTCGGACGAGTTGATCCGCAATGGCATCCTGGCCGTGCTGATCGCGGTGTTCGCCATCGCGGTGTTCAGCTGGCTGCGCTATGAATGGCAGTTCGGCGTGTCGACCTTTGTCGCCATCGGGCATGACCTGTTGATGACGCTTGGGTTCTTCGCGATCACCCAGCTCGAATTCGACCTGAACATCGTGGCAGCGGTCCTCACGATCATCGGCTATTCGATCAACGACAAGATCGTCATCGACGACCGTATTCGCGAGAACATGCGGAAATACCGCAAGATGGACATGGGCGCGCTGATCGACCTGTCGGTCAACGAGACGCTGCCCCGGACGGTGATGACCTCTCTGACGGTGTTGCTGGCGCTCACGTCGCTGCTGGTCTTCGGCGGCCATGTGCTGCGCGGGTTCACGGCGGCGATGATGCTGGGAATCGTCGTCGGCACCTATTCGTCGATCTATGTTTCGTCGTCGTTGCTGGTGGCGCTCGGCCTGAAGCCCGAAAATTTCGACCGCAAGATCGAGGCCAAGGCAGCCAGCGGTGCCGAACGGATGACGCGCCGCGACGAGGGGCAGGTCTAGCTTCGACGTTCGACGAGGCTGCGGAGGTGCGCGTAGAGCGCCGCCGTATTCGCTTCCCAGCTGAAACGGTCGACCGTCGCCGCCGCCGCAGCGCGTTCGGGCGGATTGGCGAGTAGCTCCTCGACGGCTGCTGCAATTTGAGCTGCGTCGCGGGCCACCAGCCGCCCCGCTTCGGGCCGGTCGATCAGTTCGCGCGCGCCGCCGACGTCGCATGTCACGACCGGTGTGCCCGACGCCAGCGCTTCGACCCAGGCATTGGCGAGACCCTCCGACGCGGACGGCAGCGCCATCACGTCCGCCGCCGCTAGCCAGTCGGCGATGACGGCTTGAGGCAATGCGCCGGTGAAGCGCACACGGTCGGCCACGCCCAGCGCGATTGCCTTCGCCCCGAGCGCAGCCTCGTCCTCACCCTTGCCGATCAAGACCAGTGTGGCGCCGGGAAGAGCGGGCAGGGCGTCGATGACAAATCCCTGTCCCTTGCGCGCGATCAACGCGCCGACGCTGACGATCAGCGGCCCCGCCACGCCTAGCGCCGCCTTTGCCGCCGCGCGGTCGCGCACATCGAACACGGTCTTGTCGATGCCGGTGTAATGCACTGCGATGCTATCGCCGGGCATCCCGAGCGCGACCATATCCGCCTTCATCGCGGCGGACACCGCAAGCATCCCGTCTGCCGCTTGCCCCGCCGCGATCACCTGTGCGCCGGTCGCCGGGTTGCTGCCCCAATGATGGATATCCGCGCCGCGTGCCTTGATCGATAGCGGTACGCCGAACTCTTTGCCGAGCGCGACCGCCGCAGGGCCGTCGGGCCAGAAGAACTGTGCGTCGATCACGTCGAAAGGAAAGGTCGTGCGCAAATCGGTGAGCGGTCGCCTCAACGCGCTGGCCAGCGCCTTGGCATCGCGTCCGCCAAGTCCGGGCAGATGGGTGAAGCGCGGACGGTGGACGCTCAGCCCTTTCCAGGTCTCGGTTTGCGGCAGTCCCGCAAGCGCGCGGTAGCGCGGGTGCAAGCGGCCCAGCGGCGGCAAACCTATCGGCGCGACGACCTGCAACTCGACGTCGGGATGCGCGGCGAGGCCCAGCGTTTGCCGTTCGACGAAGGGCCCGAAGGTGGGTCGCGTCGCGTCGGGGAATAGCGTGGACAGGGTCAGGACGCGGAGCATTGTCGCGACTTAGCCCGAAGAGCGTAAAAATTGCACCTCGGTGCGTGTCAGGCGAACAAATCCACCCGGTCCTTGAGCGGATAGGCGAACAGTATATCGCTCCCCGCGTCGGGTGCGATTTCCACCGACCCGTCAGCCATCCAGCACTCGCCCGCCGCAAACGCCGCGCCGTCGACCGTACCGCCGCCGGTCACCGGCACCAGCCAGCCCGACACGCCGTCCGGCAAGGTCACCGTCCGCGCGCCGTCCCACGACCAGCGTTCGAGCACGAACTTGCCGCCCTCGCACAGGATCGTTCGCCCCGGGGCGATCTCGCCCGGCACCGGCGGGGCCACGAACGGTACCGGATTGCTTACCGCAATCCCTGCCTCCAGATGCAGTGCGCGCGGGCGGCCGTAATCGTACAGCCGATAGGTCAGATCGACATTCTGCTGCACCTCGATCAGCGTGATCCCCGCGCCGATGGCATGCACCGCCCCTGCGGCCGAATAGATGACGTCCCCTGCCTTCACCGGCTTCCAGTCGACCATATCGACAATTGCGCCGTCGAGTGCGCCCGCCGCCAGCGCCTCGCGGCTGGTGACCTCGCGCGTACCCAAAGCGATTGTCGAATCGGGTTCGGCAGCGAGCACCAGCCACGCCTCGTCCTTGCCGCGCTTGTATCCGGCGGCGCGAGCGGTTGCATCGTCGGGGTGAACCTGGATCGACAGCCGCTCGCTGGTGAAGAGGTATTTGACCATCAACTCGGGGTCGGCGACGTCTTTGGCGTCGAACCAGATTTCGCCGACCGCCGCACCGCCATCGGGCACATCGCCGAATCCCGGCCACAGCTTGTGGCGTCCCCAGGGTTTTTCGACACGAAGCGTGGTCAGGCGTTTGGCAGGCATAGTCCGGTCAATAGCCGCGACGGGCGTTCGGTTCCACTGTTGGCTTAGCGCTTGGCGTCGTCCGCCAACCCCGCTAAGACCCCGCTAATGCGTAACCCCCTCCGCCGTACCGCCACCCTTGCCGCGCTTGCCGCAATCGTCTTCACCGCCGGTTGCGCGACCAACCGCAAGAAGGGCGACATCGGCTATGTCGCCCGCGACGTCGACACGCTCTATTCGGCGGCGAAGGACCGGCTCGACCGCAGCCAGTACACGACGGCGGCGATCCTGTTCGACGAGGTCGAACGCCAGCATCCCTATTCGGTGTGGGCGCGCCGCGCGCAGCTGATGAGCGCGTTCAGCTATTACATGGGTGGCGATTACCAGAAGTCGATCGAATCGTCGCAGCGCTTCCTGTCGATCCATCCGGGCAACAAGGATGCGCCCTACGCCTATTATCTGATCGCGCTCGATTATTACGAGCAGATCAGCGACGTGACGCGCGACCAGAAGATCACCCAGCAAGCGCTCGATTCGATGAACGACATCATCCGGCGTTACCCCGACTCGCGTTATGCGGCGGACGCGCGGCTGAAGATCGACCTCATCCGCGATCACCTTGCCGGCAAGGAAATGGAGATCGGGCGTTTTTACGAGCGGCGCGGGCAATGGCTGGCGGCAGTGGTTCGTTTCCGCAAGGTCGTCGACGAATACGACACGACCTCGCACACGCCCGAGGCGCTGCAGCGTCTGACCGAAAGCTATCTCGCGCTCGGCATCCCCGAGGAAGCGAAGAAGGCGGCGGCAGTGCTGGGCGCGAACTATCCGGGCAGCAAATGGTATCAGCGGTCGTTCGAACTGATGCAGAAGCATCCGTCGTGACGCGCTAGGATTTAGCGGAGCTAAATCCAGCATTCGCGACACGACCGGCCGGCCTCGCCGACGCGAGGACCGACGACTTGGCTTTGCCAAGTCGCCTTTGCGGTCCGGATTTTGTTCGCTAAACGTGCCGCGATGCTTTTGGCGCTTTCCATTCGCGATGTCGTGCTGATCGAGGCGCTCGACCTCGATTTCGCCGATGGGCTGACCGTCATTACTGGCGAGACGGGCGCGGGGAAATCTATCCTGCTCGATGCGCTCGGGCTGGCGCTCGGGTCGCGCGCCGCGAGCGGACTGGTGCGGCAGGGGGCGGGTGCGGCGAGCGTGACCGCGACGTTCGAGCGCGACGCCGTCACCGACGTATTGCTCACTGAAAACGGCATCGGTCCCGAACCCGACGAACCGCTGATCGTCCGCCGCACGGTCAAGGCCGACGGCGGCAGCCGCGCGTTCGTCAACGATGTCGCGGTGTCGGGCGCGCTGTTGCGGACCTTGGGCGAGGGACTGGTCGAAATCCATGGCCAGCATGACGACCGGGGATTGCTCGCGCCTGCCGGACACCGCGCGCTGATCGATGCTTTTGCGCGGGTAGATTTGACGCCCGTCCGCACCAGTTTTGCCGCAATGCGCGCCGCCGATGCCGCGCTGGCGGAGGCGCAGGATGCGCTTGCCAATGCCGAGGCCGACCGCGACTGGCTGACCCATGCGGTCGCCGAACTCGATGCGCTGGGGCCGGAAGCGGGCGAGGAAGAGGCGCTCGCCACTTCGCGCGCGGCGATGCAAAAGGGCGCGAAGATCGCCGACGATCTGGAGGCCATCGACACGCTGGTCGCCGCCGCCGACGGGGGGCTGTCGAAGCTGCGTCAGGCGGCGCGCGCGCTCGACCGGATTGCGGGCGACCATCCGCAACTCGCCGAGGCGCTGGGCGCGGTCGACCGCGCGATCATCGAGGGGTCGTTCGCCGAGGACTATCTGCGCGCTGCGTCGGAGGCGCTGTCGTTCGACCCCGCGCGGCTGGATGCGGAGGAAACCCGGCTGTTCGATCTGCGTGCCATGGCGCGCAAGCACCGTGTCCAGCCCGACGATCTGGCGGCGCTGGCGGCGGAGTTGCGGGGGAAATTGTCGGCCATCGAAGCGGGCGGCGAGGGCCTGGCGGCGCTGGAACGCGATGCGAAGGTCGCGCGAACGGCATATCGCGCGGCGGCGGACGCCCTGTCCGAGGCGCGCCGGACAGCAGCGCTTCGGCTCGACGCGGCAGTGGCGGGCGAACTCGTGCCGCTGAAGCTCGATGCGGCGCGGTTCAAAACCGTTGTCGCGGGCGGGCCGGAGAGCGAGAACGGGGCCGACCGCGTCGAGTTCGAAGTCTCGACCAACCCCGGCGCACCGTTCGGGCCGCTGCTCAAGATCGCGTCGGGCGGCGAACTGTCGCGCTTCATCCTCGCGCTGAAGGTGGCACTTGCCGAGGAAGGCGCGGCGGCCACGATGATCTTCGACGAAATCGACCGCGGCGTCGGCGGCGCTGTGGCGAGCGCCATCGGCGAACGCCTGTCGCGGCTGGCTGCAAAGACGCAGCTGCTGGTGGTGACACACAGCCCGCAAGTCGCAGCGCGCGGCGACCATCATTTGCTGATCGCGAAGAACTCAGACGGGTTGGTGACACGTACGAACCTCCGCACCCTTGACGCCAGCGAACGCCGCGAGGAAATCGCCCGGATGCTGTCGGGGGCCGAGGTGACCGACGAGGCAAGGGCGCAGGCGGCGCGGCTGGTGGCGGCGTGAATCGTCCGCTGACGATTGCCGCGCTTGTGATCTTAGGAACCTATCTGTTGTTCTCGTTATGGATCGCGCCGCCACATTTTTTTGTGGTTCATGCTGGTCCAAACGCGAAATCAGCGGCTTTTGCTGTTGTTGGAGAACCTTGGCGTTCGACGCCACTTATTGCTGGATACGCGGTCGCCCGCACCGATGTGGTAGAAGCCGCCGCCGTGATCGCGATAACGAACGTGGACGGATCAGTTCGACGATGCCAGTTCGGATACTTCACCCACTGGGAAACCGAACCGCACTACCTCTCAATCAGTGAATGTGACGAGCGATGGCACTGACCGAAGCCGAAGCCGCCAACCGACTGATGCGTCTCGCCAAAGAGATCGCGCGGCATAACGGGCTGTATCACGACAATGACGCGCCCGAGGTTTCGGATGCGGAATATGACGCGCTGACCCGCGAGAATGCGGCGTTGGAGGCACAGTTTCCGCATCTGGTGCGTGCCGATTCGCCGTCGAAGCTGGTCGGGGCACCGACCACCTCGGCACTGGCGAAAGTCACCCACGCCCGCGCGATGCTCAGCCTCGACAATGCCTTTGCCGATGAGGAAGTGGCGGAATTCGTCGCGCGGGTGCGACGGTTTCTCAATCTGGCGGAGGATGCGCCGGTTGCACTGACCGCCGAGCCGAAGATCGACGGGTTAAGCTGTTCCTTGCGCTACGAAAATGGCGTGCTGGTGCAGGCCGCGACGCGCGGCGACGGGGCGGTCGGGGAGGACGTTACGCCCAATGTGCGGACGATTGCCGATATTCCCGAGCGGCTGACCGGGATCGACATTCCGCAACTATTTGAAATCCGTGGCGAAGTTTACATGTCGAAAGCCGATTTCGCCGCGCTGAACGCGCGAGGGGAAGGGGAACGGGTGTTTGCCAACCCCCGCAACGCCGCCGCGGGGTCGCTGCGCCAGAAAGACCCCGGAATCACGCGACTTAGGCCGCTGAAATTCCTCGCGCACGGCTGGGGAGAGGCTTCGGCGCTTCCGGCGGATTCGCAGTATGACGTGATGCGCGCCATCGAAAGCTGGGGATTGCCGGTCAGTAACCGCCTGATCCGCGCCGACAGCACTGCAGCAATTTTGCAGCATTACCGCAGCATAGAATCGGCGCGCGCCGACCTGCCGTTCGACATCGACGGCGTCGTGTACAAGGTCGACCGGCTCGACTGGCAGGCGCGGCTGGGCTTTGTCGCCAAGGCGCCGCGCTGGGCCATCGCGCACAAATTTCCGGCCGAGCGCGCGCAGACGACGTTGATCAGCATCGACATCCAGGTCGGCCGCACCGGCAAGCTGACGCCGGTTGCGCGGCTCGAACCCGTGACCGTCGGTGGCGTCGTCGTGACCAATGCGACCCTCCACAACAAGGATGAGATAGCGCGGCTCGGGGTCCGCCCCGGCGACCGCGTGAGCATCCAGCGCGCGGGCGACGTCATCCCGCAAGTGCTCGAAAACCTGACGCCCGGGGTGGATCGCCCCGCGTTCGTCTTCCCGACGACCTGCCCCGAATGCCAGTCCGACGCGGTACGCGAAGAAGGCGAAGTCGATATCCGCTGCACCGGCGGCCTGATCTGCCCCGCGCAACGCATCGAGCGGCTGAAGCATTTCGTGTCGCGCGGCGCGCTCGATATCGAAGGGCTCGGCGACAAGACGATTGTCGAATTCTTCGGGCTCGGCTGGCTGCACAGCCCCGCCGATATTTTCCGCCTGAAAACCCACCGCGACGAATTGCTGACGCGCGAGGGGTGGAAGGAGAAGTCGGTCGATAATTTGCTGGCGAGTATCGAGGCGAAGCGCGCGCCCGACCCGATCAAATTCCTGTTCGGCATCGGCATCCGCCATGTCGGCGCCGGTACGTCGAAAGACCTGATCCGCGCTTTCGGTTCGGTCGAGCGTGTTGCCGAAGTGGCGCAGCATGAAGATGCAGTCGCCGAACTTTCCTCGGTCGAGGGCATCGGCCCGGTCGTCGCCAAGGCGCTGGTCGATTTCTTCCACGAGGAACATAATCGCGCCGCCTGGGATGACCTGCTCGGCGAAGTCGCGCCGCCGCCCTATGTCTCGAACGTCAAGGCGTCCGCCGTTACCGGCAAGACGATCGTGTTCACCGGCACCCTGGAGACGATGAGCCGCGACGAAGCCAAGGCGCAGGCCGAGGCGCTGGGTGCGAAGACGGCGGGCTCGGTCAGCGCCAAGACCGACCTTGTCGTTGCGGGTCCGGGGGCGGGATCGAAGCTGAAAAAAGCTGCTGAACTCGGGATCGAAGTCATCGACGAAGCGGGCTGGGCCGCAATTGTAACGGGAACGGCTGCATAAATGGCCGTGAGAAGGGAAAACATTGTGCGCCTTTTCGTGACGATCTTGGCCCTCTTGTTAGCGGCCCCCGCGCTCGCCGCACCGCGCTACGCGATCATCGACATGCACATGCATGCGGAGGAAGCGATCGACGGTTATGGGCCGCCGCCGGTCACCATGTGCGCACCTTATGACATCTGGCCCGCACGCGATCCGGGACAGCCGATTGCGGCCTATCTCCAGGATTTCTCGGCCGCGCCGAAGTGTGAGCATCCCGTTCTGTCGGCGCCGACACTCGACGCGCTGCGGCAGCAAAGCCTGGCCCAGTTGGCGAAGCACAATATGCTCGCCGTCGTCAGCGGCAGCGAAAACCGCGTTGCCGAATGGAAAGCGGCGGGCGGCGACCGGGTCATCAGCGCCATCGGCAATGTCGAACTGCCCTCGATCGCGGCCCTGCGCGCTGCCCATAAGGCGGGGCATTTGCAAGTGCTCGGCGAAATCGTCGCGCAGTACGACGGGATTCCGCCGAACGACCCCCGTCTAGAATCCTATTACGCGCTGGCCGAAGAGCTCGATATTCCTGTCGGTATCCATGTCGGCCCGGGGCCTCCGGGAATCGCCTATTTCGCGTCGCCCAAGATGCGGATCGCGATGAGCCGGGCGACCCTGCTCGAGGAGGTGCTGGTCCGGCATCCGCGTCTGCGCCTTTACGTCATGCATGCCGGGTGGCCGTTCGCGGACGACATGATCGCGCTGCTTTACGCGCATCCGCAGGTCTATGTGGATACGGGCATCATCGATTATGCATTTCGCCGTTCCGATTTTCACGCCTATCTGAAGCGCCTGATCGACGCGGGGTTTGAAAAGCGGATCATGTTCGGCAGCGACCAGATGATCTGGCCCGGCACGATCGACACGGCCATTGCCGGGATTCGCGGTGCACCGTTTCTGACGGAGACACAGAAGCGCGACATACTGCACGACAATGCGGCGCGATTTTTGCGGATTGAGGGCTGACGGGCCGCGATTGTGGCGAGCACAACCGCCTGATAGCATTCGGCAATTGCCGGGTTCCGGCACCGACTCGTTCAAGGGGAAATCCATGTCGCTTCGTTTGACGACTGCGCTCGCGCTGGTCCTGTCGATACCCGTTGCTGCCCTGGCACAGACCGTCGTGCCACCGGTCGCCGCGAAAAAGCCGTTCCTTATCACCGGCCCTGCGGGCGCTCCGCCGCGCAACGACGATTACTACTGGCTGCGCGACGACACCCGCAAAAATCCGGAAATGCTCGCCAACCTCAATGCAGAAAACGCCTATGCCGATGCGGTACTCGGCCCCACCAAGCCGCTGCAGGAAACGCTTTACAACGAGATCGTCGGCCGCATCAAACAGGACGACGCCAGCGTCCCCTACCGAAAGCGCGGCTATTATTATTACACCCGCTTCGAAACCGGCAAGGATTACGCGATCAACGCACGGCGCAAGGGCAGCATGACCGCACCCGAGGAGGTGATGTTCGACCAGAATGCGATGGCGGCGGGGAAGGGCTATTTCGCGCTGAGCAGCGTCGACATCAGCCAGGATAACGGGCTCGCCGCCTTTGCCACCGACGATGTCGGGCGGCGGCAATATGTCATCCGTGTCAAGAACTTGAAGACCGGCGAAATCCTCTCCGATACAGTCACCAACGCCGAGCCCGGCGCGGTGTGGGCGAACGACGGCAAGAGCTTTTTCTACATCGACAAAGATTTGACGACGCTGCTCGGCAATAAGGTCAAGCGGCATGTCCTCGGCACTCCCGCGAGCGCCGATACGGTCGTCTATGAGGAGAAGGACAACACCTTTTACATGGGGATCGACCGGACCAAGGACGACAGGTTCATCTGCATCGGTGTCCAGAGCACGGTCAGCTCGGAATCGCGCTGCACCTCTGCTGCGGCCCCGGGCAGCTTCGCCGTCGTCGCGCCGCGCCAGCGCGACTTCCTCTATCAGGCCGATCATCTCGGCGGTCGCTGGGTGGTCCGGACGAACTGGAATGCGCCCAACTACCGGTTAATGACCTTGGCCGACGGCACCGCCTGGGGCGACCGGACGAAATGGCGCGATATGGTCGCGCACGACCCCAAGGTGTTCATCGACGATTACGCGCTGTTCGACGGCTTTACAGCGATCAACGAACGATCGGGCGGTCTCAAGCGCCTGCGGACGCTGACGGCTGCGGGCAAAAGCAGTTTCATCGCCAGCGACGAGCCCGCTTATGCAATGTCGCTCGGCACCAATGCCGAACCCGGCACCGACTGGCTGCGCTACACCTACACCTCGCTGACGACGCCGACACGGACCTTTGAGGTCAATGCCCGGACCGGCGCGCGCAAGCTGCTCAAGGAGAACCCCGCACCGGGGTATGTCGCGGCGAACTATGTCACCGAACGCGTCTGGGTACCCGCGCGCGACGGCAAGGTGCGGATCCCGGTTTCTGTCGTTTACAAAAAGGGCTTCAAGCGCGACGGCACCGCCGCCATGCTGCAATATGCCTATGGCAGCTATGGCGCTTCGACCGATCCGACCTGGTCGCCGAGCGTCACCAGCCTGCTCGACCGTGGCATGGTTTATGCGCTCGCGCACATCCGCGGCGGTCAGGAAATGGGGCGCAGCTGGTACGACGACGGCAAGATGTTCAACAAAAAGAACACCTTCACCGATTTCGTCGATGTCACCCGCTATCTCGTCGCGCAAAAATACGCGGCAAAGGACCGTGTTGCTGCGCGGGGCGGCAGCGCGGGCGGGCTGTTGATGGGCGCGGTCGCGAACATGGCGCCCGAGGACTATAAGGTGATGATCGCGCAGGTGCCGTTCGTCGATGTGGTGACGACGATGCTCGATGAAACGATCCCGCTGACCACCGGCGAATGGGACGAATGGGGCAACCCCAAGACCAAGGCGTCCTACGATTACATGCTGAGCTACAGCCCGTACGATCAGGTCGCGGCCAAGACCTATCCCGCGCTGTTCGTCGGCACCGGCCTGTGGGACAGCCAAGTGCAATATTACGAACCGGCGAAATGGGTGGCGAAGCTGCGCGCAACCAAGACCGATACCAACCCGCTGCTGTTCCGCGTCAACATGGAGGCCGGTCACGGCGGCAAGTCGGGCCGCTTTCGCAGCTATCGCGAGACGGCGGAATATTACGCGTTCATGCTGGGCCAGTTGGGAGTAAAATAGGGCGAGCGGGCGGCCACGGCACCCAGCGCATGACGTCGCCCGCGAACGGCGTCCAGATGCCAGTGCGGACGCCCGCCGCCTTGAGCGCGCCACCGGTCCACACATTGCAGGTGTTCAACGCGCTGTAGCGACCGCGTGCGGGGTAGAAGCGGTCTGTCGGGGTATAGCCGGGAATCGCGGGGCCGAGGCGCACGGTCGCGGCGATATAGGCGTGCAGGCGGGCGTATTCGTGCGCGCGCAGACGGATCGGCCGCCAGTTTTCATCAGGCAGGAAATCGCCCAGTTCATCGACATGGACCAATGTATCGCCGCTGCCGACCAGCGCCGACAGCGCGGTGCCGGGGCGGATGTCCTGCCAGCGCGGGGTGTTCAGGTAGAAATCGCGGTCGCCCCAGCCGAACGCGCGCCATTTGCCCGGACCTGCGGGCAGGACGATGCCGGTGTGCACGCCGTTGGTTTGGATGAAGATGGTGGTGCCTGTTGCTGGTTCGCGCCAGTTGGCGTTCGCGGGAATGTGGGCCAGGATGGCGGCTGCGGCGAGATAAAGGCCGACGGGAATCAGCACGAAGGTGGGGGCGATGCGGATCAGCTTTTGCGGCTTCATGCAGGGCAGTGTAGGCTAGTTGCATGGAAGCCACCATGCTCGAACGCCCCGCCGAAGCCGCTGCCGACTGGACGGTCCCGCAGGACTGGGACCGCTTCACGGCGGACGAGCACGCGGTCTGGGACACGCTGTTCGCGCGCCAGACGGCGATGCTGCCCGGCCGTGCGTCGGACGCCTTTCTGCGCGGTGTCGATGTACTACGCCTGTCGAAGCCCGGCATTCCCGATTTCAGCGAGTTGTCCGAACGGTTGATGGCCGCGACCGGCTGGCGCGTGGTTGCGGTGCCGGGGCTGGTGCCCGACGCGGTGTTCTTCGACCATCTGGCGAACCGCACCTTTGTCGCCGGCAATTTCATCCGGCGGGCGGACCAGCTCGACTATCTGGAGGAACCCGACGTCTTCCACGACGTGTTCGGCCATGTCCCGATGCTCGCCGACCCGGTGTTTGCGGATTACATGGCCGCCTATGGGCGCGGCGGCCAGCGCGCAGGGTCGCTGGGGGCGTTGAAGCGGCTTGCGCGGCTCTACTGGTACACGGTGGAATTCGGGCTGGTCGAGGAGGCGGGGGCGCTGCGGATATACGGCGCGGGCATCGTGTCGAGCCGGGGCGAAAGCATCTTTGCGCTCGACGACCCGTCGCCGAACCGGATCGGCTTCGACCTGAACCGCGTGATGCGGACCGAGTACCGCATCGACGATTACCAGCAGGGTTATTTCGTCATCCCGAGTTTCGACGAATTGCTGCGGGTGACGGTGGAGACCGACTTCGGGCCGCTCTATGCAGCGTTGGAGGGGCAGGCCGAGTTCGACGTTGCCGACATCGTCGAGGGTGATCGCGTGCTGACACGTGGGACACAGGCCTACGCATTGGCGGGGGGCTTGAAAGCCTAGGCGCGGGCCACACATTGTGGCCAATGAGCACCACCGACAATTCCATGCCCGCGTGGCACGGCACCACCATCGTTTCCGCACGCAAGAACGGCAAAGTCGTCATCGCCGGCGACGGTCAGGTCTCGATGGGCCAGACCGTAATGAAGCCCAACGCGCGCAAGGTGCGCCCGATCGGCGACGGCAGCGTTATTGCGGGTTTTGCGGGCGCGACGGCGGACGCGTTCACGCTGCTCGAACGGCTGGAGCGCAAGCTGGAATCGCATAACGGCCAGTTGATGCGGGCGGCGGTCGAGCTGGCGAAGGACTGGCGGACAGACAAATACCTCCGCAACCTCGAAGCGCTGATGATCGTCGCCGACAAGGACGTGACGCTGGTGCTGACCGGCAACGGCGATGTGCTGGAGCCCGAGGGCGGGATCGCGGCGATCGGGTCGGGCGGGAATTACGCGCTCGCCGCCGCCCGCGCGCTCGACGAATACGAGCCCGACTGCGAGACCCTGTGCCGCCGCGCGATGAAGATTGCGGGCGAGATTTGCGTCTACACCAACGACCGGCTGACGGTCGAAGTGCTCGACGCGGCCTAACTTTACCGAAAGTCCGACATGAACGACGCCCTGACCCCGAAAGCCATTTGCCGTGCGCTCGACGAGCATATCGTCGGACAGGCCGACGCCAAGCGCGCGGTCGCGGTTGCCATGCGGAACCGCTGGCGGCGGCAGCAATTGCCGCTCGACCTGCGCGACGAAGTCAGCCCTAGAAATATCCTGATGATCGGGCCGACCGGCTGCGGCAAGACCGAGATTTCGCGGCGGCTGGCGAAGCTCGCGGATGCACCGTTCGTGAAGGTCGAGGCGACCAAGTTCACCGAAGTCGGCTATGTCGGCCGCGACGTCGAACAGATCGCGCGCGACTTGGTCGAAGAAGCGATCCGGCTGGAGAAGGAACGCCGCCGTGCGTCGGTGAAGGACAAGGTCGAGGAGGCTGCGATGGCGCGCCTGCTCGATGCACTGACCGGCAAGGGCGCAAGCGAGGCCACGCGCGCGGCGTTCAAGCAGCGGTTCGACGACGGGTCGCTTAGCGAAACCGAGATCGAGATCGAGGTCGATGCCGCGCCGCAAATGCCGTTCGACATTCCCGGCGGCGGCAATGTCGGGATGATCAACATCACCGAAATGATGTCGAAGGCGATGGGCGGCGGCCAGTTGAAGCGTCGCAAGATGACCGTGCCTGCGGCCTGGACGAAACTCACCGAGGAAGAAGCCGACAAGCGGCTCGACCAGGACGATGTCGCGCGGGTTGCGCTGGCGGATGCCGAGGCGAACGGGATCGTGTTCCTCGACGAGATCGACAAGATTGCGGTCAGCGACGTGCGCGGCGGGAGCGTGAGCCGCGAAGGCGTGCAGCGTGACCTGCTGCCGCTGATCGAGGGCACGACGGTCGCGACCAAATACGGGCCGATGAAGACCGACCACATCCTGTTCATCGCGAGCGGCGCGTTTCATGTCGCCAAGCCCAGCGACCTGCTGCCCGAACTTCAGGGGCGATTGCCGATCCGTGTCGAGCTGAAGGCGCTGACCGAGGCCGATTTCGTGCGTATTCTCAACGACACGCGGGCCTCGCTGACGACGCAATACAGTGCATTGCTCAAGACGGAGGGGGTGATTGTAGCCTTCACCGACGACGGCATCGCCGCCGTCGCGCGCACCGCAGCTGAGGTCAACGCGAGCCTCGAAAACATCGGAGCACGGCGGCTGTCGACGGTCATGGAAAAGCTCCTCGAAGACATCAGTTTCGATGCCGAGGACCGGCAGGGCACGACGCTGACGGTCGACGCGGCCTATGTCGACCAGCAACTGGCGAGCGTGGCGCGGAACACGGATCTGTCGAAGTATGTGTTGTGATGTGACGACCACAGTGATACTGTGGAAAAATGAAAAACATCACAGTCACTGTCGATGATGACCTGTATCGCAAGTCACGGCTCTATGCGGCAGAGCATGACACGACTGTGACGGCGCTTGTGCGCGAAGCGATCTCGTCCTTTGCCTATGGCGAAACCGACGCCCAGCGGCGGTTGCGCGAAGAGGGCGAACTTTATGCGCGGCTGGATTCGCGACGCGAGCGGCGCGTCGATGAGGGATTTGCAACATCGGCGCGCGAGGTGCTCTATCGTGACGGAAGTTCCGACGACCATAACGCAGCGTCGTGATTTTTCTCGATACCAATGTGCTGATGTATGCCAGCGGGGCCGACGATTCCTCATTGGCGAAGACCGGCGTGGCGCGCGGTTTGCTCCGGACAACCACGGGCGTCGTCCTGTCGTTGCAGGTGTTGCAGGAATTCTATGTCAATGCCACGCGCGTTACGCGACGGGCAAATTTGAGCCACGCCGACGCCTGCGCGCTGATCGACAGTTGGCGACGGTTCCGGATTTTCGAGCCGACGCTTGCGACGCTCGACCGTGCGCTCGACATCCGCGAGCGCCACAAATTCTCTTACTGGGACGCAGCGGTTATGGCGGCGGCGCTGGATGCGGGATGTACGAAGCTGCTGTCCGAGGATTGGACGCACGATCAAGTCATCGACGGTCTTGCGCTCGAGAACCCCTTTCGCGGCCTTTGATCACTTCCCTACCGGCACCACCACCATGGCAAAGCTCTTGGCTGGATCCAGCCAGCGTTTCGCGGTTGCCTGCAATTCCTCGGGCGTGATCCGGGCATAGTCGCCCGATAATGTGCTCAGCGATTGCAGTCGGCGCGGTTCGGTCGAGGCGCCTTGCAATTGCTGCAGCCAGAAGCTGTTGCCGCTCGATGCGCGCGCGATCGACTGGCGCATCGGGCCGACGGTGCGGAGCAGTTCGTCGGCGGTGACGGGCTTCGACGCGAGGTCCGCCGCGATCTGGCGGGCAAGCGCGTAAAAGCGGTCGACCCCGGCCGGCTTCAGCTGCGACGTCACCACAAAGCTGCCGCCGCCGGGCATGAAGGCGGGCCAGCTGCTCCCGACATTGGGACTGTAGCTCGCGCCTTCCCCTTCGCGGAGAGTGTCGAACAGCCGGTCGTTGAAGATCGCGGCGAGGATGTCGAGCTTGCGGCTCTCGTAGATGTCGGCTTGTCCGCCCGCCGTCGGCCAGGCGAGCACGGCAATCGCCTGGTCGGCGGGACCGGTGTGGGTGAGGACGATCGGCGTCGCGGACGGTGCCACGCCTTTCGACGTGGCGCTGGCCAGCGTGACGATGGCGGGCAGGCGCGGGGGCAGGGCCCCGAAAGTCGCAGCGACGGCGGCGATTGCCTTGTCCGCATCGACATCGCCGAATACCGAAACCTCGATCGGGCCGGTCTTCAGCAGCGGCTCCCACAGCGCCCGGAACGACGCGGGCGTCATTGCCTGCACCTGAGCCAGAGTCGGGAACATCCAGCGCGGGTCGCCGCCGTGAAGACGCCCGGAGAGTTCGCGGTTGAGGACGCCGCCCGGCGACGCATTGGCCGTGGCATAGCCCATCGTCATCGCGGCTTTTGCGCGCAGGACCGGCGCCGGATCCCAGCCGGGGACCGCGAGCTTGGCCGCCATCAGCCGTAACTGGTCGTCGAGGTCGGCGGCGCGGGTGGTCCCTGTCAGCGAAAAGGCGTCGTCGCCGATGCCGAAGCCCAGGTTGATCCGCCGCCCGCTGGTCAGCCGGTCGAGTTCGTCCTGCTTCAGGTCGCCGATACCGCTGGCGACGAGTGCGCTGCCCGCCGCCCAGGCATCGGTCGGCCGGTCGGTCGGCAGCGCCTGCATCCCCTTGCCGAAGCGTGCGGTGACGTAGACGCGACCGGCCTCCGCCGGATTGGCGAAAATCTGGACGCGCACGCCGTTCGACAGTTCGACGAACTGCAGCCCGAGTTCGGTGATCGGTGTCTTTTTGACGATGGTTGCGGGGGTTCCCAGTTTCGGCACCCGGTCGAAGCTGACCGGCGCGCGCGACGCCGAGGACAAGGGCTTTGGCTCCGCGGTCAGGGCGGCTAGCAACTGCGTCGATGCTTCCGGCGAGGCTTTGGGCAGGGTCAGCACCGCCCGTATCGGCGCACCGCTGAACATGCGCCGGGTGGCGGCGAGCATCCCTGCCGGGGTCAGCCGGTCCTTCATGTTGGAGAACACGTCGCGCGCCACTTCGGGGCTGGCCACGGTTTCGCGGATATTGACCGCCTCGACCAGGTCGTCGGCGAGGCCGCCGCCGCCCTGCGTCCGGGCCTGTTCGACCTGTTGCTGGAGCGCGGCAGCGAACTCGCCTGCCTCGCGGTCGATATCGGCCTGCGCCGGTGGATTGACGAGGGCGTCGGCAATAACCGCACGAACGTCGCGAATCGCCGCCTGCCAGTCATCGCCGAGCGGGACGATCTGGACGAAGGTGCCATCGGCCGAACGCGCAACATCCTCCTGATCGGCCCCTGCCGACAGGAAGCTGCCCCCGGCGCGCGCGCGCTCCTCGAGTCGACGGCTGATGAGGCGCAGCGCGAGGCTCTCGGTCAACTTGCCGCGATTGTATTCGACGGTGTCGTTCTTGGGGAACCAAGGACGCAAGACGGCGAGGCTGGCGATGGTCGGCAGGCCGGGTTCGACGACGACGGCGGTGCGCGACGCGGCCGTATCGGGCTTGCCGAAATCGGGATCGGGCGGGGTCGGCCCCTTGCCTTTCCACTCGGTGAAATATTTGCGGATCAGCGTTTCGAAGCTCGCGGTCTCGACATCGCCGACGATGACGAGTGTCGCACGCTCGGGCCGGTACCAGCGATCGTGGAACGCGCGCAGCGTCGCCGGAGTCGCGGCCCCCAATGAACCGGTGTCGCCGATGGGCGAATGGTCGCCCAGCGCCTGCCCTGCAAAAAACAGCGCCCGCGAGGCGTCACCGGCGCGCTGCTCGGCTCCGGACCCCTCACGCAGTTCGGCAAGCACGGTGCGGCGTTCGGCATCGACTTCGGCCTGGGTGATGTCGGGTGAAGCCATCATGCCCGAGAGCACCTTGACGCTTTCTTCCAGCCCCGCGGGCGTCGCGGCAGGCAGATCGAGCTTGTAGATGGTCTGCGTCGGCGTGGTCGAGGCATTGGTGTCCGACCCGAAGGTTGCGCCCAGCCGCTGCCACAGCCGCTTGGCCTCGCCGTCGGGCACGTATTTCGAGCCGCGAAAGCTCAGATGCTCGTTGAAATGCGCATAACCCGCCTCGCCCTTGCGCTCGTGCAGCGATCCGGCGTCGATCGCCATGCGGATCGAAACCTGCCCCGGCGGCACCCCGTTCTTGCGGACGGCATAGCGGAGGCCATTGGGCAGCTCGCCGAACACCCATTCGCGGTCGGGCGGAATGTCGCTGCCGCGATAAAGCCAGGGGGTCGCAAGCGCGTTGCCCGAACCCTTGGTCGCCGGTGCCTTGACGGCGGCAGCTTTGGGCACCGGTCCCTTCGCGGTCGTCCGGGCATTGGCCGGGGCGACAAGCGTAAGCGCAAGGAGAAGGGCAAGCGGGGTGGCGAAGCGCCGGGCAAATGAAGTCATCGCTCCCGCCTATCGGGGGAAGCAGATGTGCGCCAGATGAATGCGAACGGTCAGCCTGCCAAAACGGTCGCTGCGACCTCGTCGATCGTCCCTGCAACCAGCAGCGCGTCGCCGCCGACCATGCCGACTTTGGTCTGCTCGTTTTCGTCGGTGCGGAGATAGGCGATGTTAGCGACGACGACCATATAGTCGCCGCCGCGCGATTTGAGTTTGACGAATTTCATGTGCGGTTTCCTGACGCTCTAGGCGTTAGGGGGCCGGCATGAGGTTCAGGTTAATGTACCAAGATAAACGTCGTCGGCCCGGATCGAGTCCGGGCCAACGATAAATGTAAGCTTGGTATTCGAGCGTTAGCGTCCGCCGCCGCCCGAGCGTTTCACAGCGCCACGGTGCGTCCCCACACCCGGCGCGCGCTTCGGCGCGAAGCGGCGCTTTTCGCCCGTCGGAGCGGGGGCACCGCGACCGCCGCGACCGGCATCGCGCCCGCCGTGCGGGGCTTCGCGGACGAACGCGGGCTTGGGCAGCGCGGCTGCCTTGGTCGCGAAGTCATTGGGCAGCGGCGCGGTTTGCAGCTTGACGCCGGTCAGCTTCTCGATGTCGCGCAGCCAGCCCTTTTCCTCGCCCGCGACAAAGCTGACGGCAATCCCTGCTGCGCCGGCGCGCGCCGTGCGGCCGATGCGGTGCACATATTGCTCGGGGACATTGGGCAGGTCGAAGTTGAAGACATGGCTGACGCCCGACACGTCGATGCCGCGTGCGGCAATATCGGTCGCGACGAGGATACGGATGTCACCGCGCTTGAACGCATCGAGCGCGTCGGTGCGGGCATTCTGCGACTTGTTGCCGTGGATCGCCGCCGAGCGGATGCCCGCCGCCGCCAGATGTTTCACGATGCGGTCGCAGCCGTGTTTGGTGCGGCTGAACACCAGCGCGCGGTCGATCGGCTCGTTCTTGAGCACGATCGAGAGCAGCGCCTGCTTTTCCGCCTGATTGACGAACGTGGCGTACTGGTCGACGCGCTCGGCGGTCGAGGCGACCGGCGTCACTGCGACATGCACGGGATCGTTCAGGAATCGTGCGCCGAGTTCGGCAATCGTCTTGGGCATCGTCGCCGAGAAGAACAGCGACTGGCGTTGCTTGGGCAGCAAGCGGTCGATCTGCTTCAGCGCATGGATGAAGCCGAGGTCGAGCATCTGGTCGGCCTCGTCGAGGACGAAGATTTCGACGTGGCGCAGGTTGAGTGCGCGCTGTTCGATCAGGTCGATCAGGCGGCCGGGCGTCGCGACGAGGACGTCGAGACCCGCGCCGCACATCTTGATCTGGCGACCGATCGGCATGCCGCCGAAGACGACGCCGACGCTCAGGCGCTGGCCTTTGCTATAATCCTCGAACGACTGGGCGATCTGCGCCGCCAGCTCGCGCGTCGGCGAGAGGACGAGCATGCGGCAGCCGCCGGGCGGACGCGCTTTGGGGTTGGCGGTCAGGCGCATGATGCTGGGCAGCGCGAACGCCGCCGTCTTGCCGGTGCCGGTCTGGGCGATGCCGCAAAGATCGCGGCCTTCGATCAAGGACGGGATCGACTGGACCTGGATGGGGGTCGGCGTGTCATAGCCCTTGGCCGCAAGCGCGGACAGGATTTGCGGCGACAGGCCGAGGTCGGCAAATTTGGTCATGTGAATCTTTCGAGTGCTCGCGCACGCCGGATGACGCGCTCGACACGAGCGGGGTTGATGACAACCCGCGTGAAAAGGGAAGCCGATTGGCTGGGAGCGTCAAAGGGATCGAGCCTGTCCGGGGTACCGGAAAATCACGCTGGCCGATCTTGCGAAAACGGATATCGCTTCGCTGCGCTGCAACACGATATGGCAGAGTTATTGTGTAATTACAACCCGAGGGTGTCGGCGATGGCTTTGACGCGCGCTTCGCGGTCGGGGGCGTTTGCCGCAACCATCGCCTTGTAACGCGCCAGCGTGGCGGCATCGGCCTTGTCGGGCGTACCGCTGTCGAACGGCGGGGCGGGGTCGTATTCGATGCTGAGCTGCACGAATTTGGCGTGATCCTCGCCCCGGATTGCAGCGGTGAGTGCCAGCGCAAAGTCGATGCCCGCCGTCACGCCGCCGCCGGTGACGCGGTTGCGGTCGAACACTGTGCGCTCGGCCACCGGTTCCGCGCCGAACCACGCGAGTTGGTGGCGCGACGCCCAGTGCGATGTCGCTTTGTAGCCCGTCAGCAATCCGGCTGCGGCGAGGACGACCGAGCCGGTGCAAACGCTCGTCACCCAGGTCGCGTCGGTGCCGATGCGGCGGACCCAGTCGAGCGTTTCGGCATCCTCCATCGCCGCGACCGTGCCGAAACCGCCGGGGACGCAGAGAATATCGGCGTGCGTCACTTCGGCGAAGGTCGCGGTGGGTAACAAATCGAACTGTGCGTCGGTCGGCACGTGATCGCGGGTCTTCGCCACCAGATCGATCTTCGCATTGCCCAGCCGCGACAGCACTTGAGCGGGGCCGGTCAGATCAAGCTGTGTGACATTGGGGAAGAGCAGGAAGGCGACGTGAACGGGTTCCATGCTCGGCACTCCTCGGCTAGGTCCGCCCGCTAATCGAGCAGCCGGACCGGGACAAGTATGAGCGCGTATATCGAACACATTATCGGCTGGCTTGCAGGCTTCACCACTGCCGTCATCGTCGCGATGGGCTATCCCGGTGTCGCTCTGCTCATGGCCATCGAGAGCGCGTGCATTCCGTTGCCGAGCGAAATCATCATGCCGTTTGCCGGCTATCTGGTCGCGCAAGGGCATTTCACCTTGTGGGGCGTCGCGACAGCGGGGGCGATCGGCAATAATATCGGGTCGGCTATCGCCTATGAAGTCGGCAAGCACGGCGGGCGGCCGATCGTCGAGCGGTACGGCCGCTACGTGCTGATCGACGCGCATGACATCGACAAGGCCGACCGCTTCTTTGCGCGGTTCGGCGACTGGGCGGTGCTGATCGGGCGCATGCTGCCGGTGATCCGCACGTTCATCGCCTTTCCGGCGGGTGTTGTGCGGATGCCGTATCTGCGCTTCCACATCTTCACCTTCATCGGTTCCTGGCCGTGGTGCTTCGGTCTCGCCTGGGTCGGCATGAAGCTGGGCGCGGCATGGAACAGTGATCCGCGCGTTAAAGCGGTGCTGCATTCGCTCGACGTCGTCATCGTCGCGGTGGTGCTGGCGGCGGCGGCATGGTTCGTCTGGCACAAATTGAGGAGGCGTCCGTCATGAGCGAGGCACCGAAGAACATCGCGCTGCTGATCGACGCCGATAATGCGTCGCCCGACCGGTTCGAGGATGTGCTGGCGATCCTCGCCGAACTCGGCACCGTCAATATTCGCCGCGCCTATGGCAATTGGGAGAAGGCGTCGCTCAAGGGCTGGAAGGCACTGACTCATCGCTATGCTATCGAGCCGCAACAGCAGTTCGACGTGACCAAGGGCAAGAGCGCGACCGACATGCGCCTGCTGATCGATGCGATGGACCTGCTCTATCGGGGCCGCGTCGACGGCTTCGGGCTGATGTCGTCGGACAGCGATTTCATGCCGCTCGCGATGCGGCTGCGCCAGGACGGGCTGCCGGTCTATGGTTTTGGCGGGGCGAAGGCGCCCGAGAGTTTCCGCCAGGCGTGCACGCGGTTCGTCTTCACCGACGAGGTCAAGGCGGTGGAGACCCCGCTCGAAGCCGCCGTGCCGGTTGCGGGCGCGCAGTCCATTCCCGACGAATTGCTCAACGCGGTCGGGACCGCGTGGAAAGCGGCAAAGCGCGACGAAAAGGGCTGGGCACGCCTCGCCGAGGTTGGCCAGCGCGCCACTGCGACCACCTCGATCGACGCCCGAAGCTATGGCTATTCGCGCCTGTCGCAACTGATCGCCGCCATTCCGCAATTCGCGACCGAGAAGCGCGACGACGGGATGTGGATCAAACGCGTCCGCTGACTACTCCGCCGCCAGCAAGTCGACTGCCCCGCCAAGATCGACCGACACCAACCGGCTGATGCCCTGCTCGACCATCGTCACTCCATAGAGTCGGTGCATGCGCGCCATGGTCACGGCATTGTGCGTGACGATCAGGTAGCGGGTGTCGGTCGTGCGGGTCATGCGGTCGAGCAGGTCGCAGAAGCGCTCGACATTGGCATCGTCGAGCGGGGCGTCGACCTCGTCGAGAACGCAGAGCGGCGCGGGGTTGGTCAGGAACAGCGCGAAGATCAGCGCGACCGCGGTCAGAGCCTGCTCGCCGCCCGAGAGTAGCGTGAGCGAGGTCAGCTTCTTGCCCGGCGGCTGCGCCATGATTTCGAGTCCCGCATCGAGCGGATCGTCGCTGTCGATCATTTCCAGATGCGCCTCGCCGCCGTTGAACAGCGTGCGGAACAGCTCGCGGAAATGTCCGTCGACCGCCTCGAAGGCTGCACGCAGCTTCAGCCGCCCCTCGCGGTTGAGGCTGCCGATCGAGCCGCGCAGGCGGTGGGTTGCTTCGGTCAGTTCGGCCATCTCCGCGGCGTTGTTCTCGCGCGAGGCGTCGAGTTCGGCGAGTTCCTGCTCGGCCACCAGATTGACCGGGCCGAGCCGTTCGCGCTCCATCGTCAGGTTTTCGAGACCCTTGGACTCGACCGATGCCTCACCGACCGAATCGACCTCGAAGCCCAGCTTTTCGGGCAGCACCGGCGGGGGGCATTCGAAGCGTTCGCCGGAAACGCGGCCCATTTCGACGCGGCGCAGCTCCTGGTTCTCGGCACGGGCAGCAGCGCCGGCACGGTCTTCGCGCGCGGCAGCCAGCGCTTCGCCGACCCGCGCCGCTTCGGCTTCGCGGTCGCGCAGGATCGCCTCGGCCTCGCGCTCGGCGCGCAGCGTGGCGTCGGCAGCAGCGCTGGCGTCCTCCGCAGCGCCCGTCGCGCGGCGCACCGCACGCGCGGCGGCGTCGGGCGCACTCTCCAGCGCTTCGGCCTCGGCATCGAGCGCTGCAGCGCGGCGGGCCATGTCCTCGATCCGCTTCGCTGCCTTGCCGCTGCGCGCTTTCCAGCTTTCGGCTTCGGCGGTTGCCGCCGCCTGACGGGCGCGGTCGGCATCGACGGCGGAATCGAGCGCTGCAAGCTGCGCGCGGGCGGCGACGACGGCATCGCGGGCGGTACGGGCAGCGGCATCGAGCGCCGAGAGCTGCGCGCCCTGATCGTCGGCGGGAAGGGCTGCGCGATGAGCCTCCGCTGCGTCAAGGTCGGCGCGTGCATTGCTTTGCTCGGCGGCGATGACGGTCAGGCGCTCGGCCAGCTGCGCGTGGGCGGCGCGCGCCCGCTCGACCGCAGCGGCAGCGGTGTCGATGCCGCGCAGCGCGGTGCGGAGGGCCGCATCGGCGGCATCGCGGCCTTGTCGCGCTTCGGACATCGCCCGGGTGGCGGCGTCGATGCCCGAGCGGGCGGCCTCGACGTCGAGGGCAGCCTGTCCGGCGGCGTCGCGGGCGGCGGGGAGTTCGGCCTCGATCTCGGTCAACCGGTTGCGGCGGACGAGGCGTTCGGCCTCGGCGGCGCCGGTCCCTTCGCTGACGAAGCCGTCCCAGCGGCGCAGCTTGCCGTCACGGGTGACGAGCCGCTGGCCGACGGCAAGTTGGCTATCCTCGTCCATATCGACCACGGCAATCTGCGACAGGCGGCGGGCCAGTTCGGGCGGTGATTTAACATAATCTGAAAGCGGTGGTCCGGCGGTGAGGGCCGGATCGCCCTCCGTGATGTCCGCCCCCGCCCAGCGGCGGGGGGCGGTCGAGCTGCTGCCGACATCAGCGGCAAGATCGTCGGCGAGCGCAGCGGCGAGGGCGGCTTCATAGCCCCGCGCCGCACTGACCAGCCCGAGCGTGCCCTTCGCCTCGCGGGCCGGGGCGAGCGCGCGGGCTTCGCTTTCGAGCGCGGCGAGGGCGGCGGCGGATTCGGACTTGGCGATCTGTGTGGCGGCCAGGGCGCCTGCTGCCGATTCACGCGCGGCCTCGGCGGCTTCGAGGGCGGCAATCGACGCGTTCAGCCCGTCTTCGGCTGTCGCGCGGATAGCGACCGCCTCGCTGTGCGCCGCCTCGACGGTTGCCAGCGGCGTCAGCGCATCGCGCTCGCCCAGCGCGCGGACATGGTCGCGCTCGGCACGATCGAGTTGCGCGCGGGCCGCGGCAACCGCGGCTTCGGCAACGCGGCGCTCGGCACCGCGTTCGGCGGCTTCGGCGGTCGCCTGGGCGAGGGCGAGTTCGGCTTCGCGTGCCGTGACTTCCGAAACCGCAACCGCCGCTGCCCGATCGGCCCGTTCGCCGTCGGCGGCGGCGATGCGGGTGGCGAGCGACGCGACTTCGTCGGCGAGTCGGGCCAGCGCCTCGCCCGCGTCGGTCGCCAGCTCGCCCTCGCGGTCGCGGTCGGCGGACAGGCGGTCGCGCTCGGCGGCGATATTGGCGATGCGCGTCTCGACCGCGCGCAACTCACCCTCGGCGCTGGCGAGCGCATGGCGCGCATCGGCGGCGGCATCGCGCGCGCCCTGCGCCTCGGCGCGCAACGCCGAAAGCTTGTCGGTCGCGTCGCGGGTAAGTGCAGCGGCCACGCGCTGCGCTTCGGCAGCGGCAACGACCCGGTCTTCGGCGAGCGTCGCCTCGGCGCGCGCAACATCTGCCGCCGCTGCCGCATCGCGCCAGCGCGCATAGATCAGCTTGCCCTCGGCGAGCTTGATCGCGTCGGAGAGCTTTCGGTAGCGCTCGGCGGAGCGCGCCTGCCGCCGGAGCACATTCGCGCGCGCCTCCATCTCCGCGACCACTTCGGCGACGCGCGCGAGGTTGGTCTCGGTCGCTTTCAGCCGGATTTCGGCTTCGCGGCGGCGGACGTGGAGGCCGGATATGCCCGCCGCTTCCTCAAGCATCGCGCGGCGCTCGGCGGGCTTGGCGGCGATGATTGCGCCGATCTTGCCCTGGCTGACGAGCGCGGGCGAATGCGCGCCAGTCGCGGCATCGGCGAACAGCAATTGCGCGTCGCGCGCGCGGGCGTCGCGCCCGTTGATCCGGTACGCCGACCCCGCGCCGCGTTCGATCCGGCGGGTGACTTCGACTTCGTCGTCATCGCGTTCGGCGAGGATCGAGACTTCGGCGAACTGGCGCTGCGGGCGGGTGGCGGTGCCCGCGAAGATCACGTCTTCCATGCCGGACCCGCGCAAGGACTTGGGCGATCCCTCGCCCATGGCCCAGCGGATCGCTTCCAAAAGGTTCGATTTGCCGCAGCCATTGGGGCCGACGACGCCGGTCAGCCCGTTCATCACGCGCAATTCGACCGGGTCGACGAACGACTTGAACCCCGACAATTTGACGCGCGCGATCTTCAATGAACCTGGCCCCTTGGGAGCAAAGCTAGCGCGCTGTCACGCGGGCGTCACGGGGAGCGCGCGCGAAAACTGTGGATAGCTTTGACCCGGATGACATGAGGCGCAAACAGCTTCTTCTTCGAGCGTCAGCGAGAAGCCCGTTCGAGCGATAGCGAGAACCCTGCGATGTTGAGCGCGTTATCTCGCTGGCGCTCGATGGGGCTTCTCGCTGACGCTCGAAGAAGAGGGGTGCCTACTTCAATCGCTTTAAGCTCCCGCCGCGCGCAGCATCGGTTCCAGGTCTTTCCACGACGACACATTCGACACGACCGACCCGTTGATGAAGAAGGTCGGGGTGCCGTTGACGCCGAATTCGGTCGTCGCCCGGTCGCGCTGCTTGACCAGCTTTTCGGGCGTGGCGGGATCGGTGAGGCATTTCTGCGCGGCCTCGCTGCCGACACCGCGCTGGACGACGAACTGGTCGAGGCCGCTAAGCCGCGCGAGTTCGACGTTTTGCGCCGCGACCGGCAGGCTCTGGATGCGTTGCAGATCGGCCTGCGGGGCGGCCATGATCTTGCCCTGCCAGTCGTTCAGATTGTTGTAGCTCGCTTCGAGCAGCGCGAAGAACGGACCCGCCCCGCCGCATTGCAGCAGGCTGCTCGCCATGACGTCGGGCCCGTGGATCAGGAAGCTGCGGAATTCATAGCTGACCTTGCCGGTCGCGACGTATTTTTGCTTCAGCGGCTCCATGCCCTGAATCGCGAACGCCTGACAGGTCGGGCAGGTCACCGACCCGTATTCCATCAGCTTGATCGGTGCATTGGGGTTGCCCATCAGGAAGCCGCCCTCGGGCGTCGCCGCGACCGTCGTTACCCATTCGGTGCCTGCGGGCGGGGCGACGGCCGCGACCGGGCCCGAACTTGCAACGCTCGAATTGTTTGCGCCCGAATTACAGGCCGCCAGCGCCAGCAGCGCGACACCGGCTACCAAAATCTTGTTCATCGTCATCGTCATGCTTTCGGTTTCAGGTGGAGGGCGGTGCGAAGCAAAGGCTCGATACCGCCCCAGGTGTTCGTTTCGATCGCCGCGCCGTTCAGGAAAAACGCCGGCGTGCCGGGAATTTTGCGGGTGTTCCACGCATCGTTGGTCATGGCCAGCACCGGTGCCTGTGCGACCTTGCTCGCGTAACAGGCATCGAGCGCTGCCGGGGCCACGCCGCGCTTCGCCATGATCGCGGTCAGGCCGCTGGCGCGCGACAAAGCCTTCATGCCTGCAACCGGTTTGCTGGCAGTGGGTGCCGGGTCGAACTTCGACGCGCCGTCGAACAATTGCGGCTGCGCGGCGAACACCGCTTCGTGATGGCCGGGGAAGCGCGCGGGAAGCCCGCAGCGGGTCGCGATTGCGGCGGCAAGGTCGAGCGGATCGCGCACGGCGTTGCGCGGCTCGAACGCGACAAGCCCGCGGGCGACATAGTCGCGCATCAGCGGTGTCGTCGCCTCGGCGGCGAACTCGGCGCAATGCGGGCAGGTGTAGGACATATATTCGACCAGCCGCACCTTCGCCGCCGGATTGCCGATGACATAGGAACCCGCCGGCGTGCGCGAGACGGTTTTCGTCCAGTCGACCGGCTTCGCCGCGCCGAGGGTGAACAAGGCCAGCAGGCCGAGCAATACGCGCATCAACTGATCTTTCCGAGAACGGGGACGTGCCGCGCCGCCGCGACGCCGCGCGCGAGCGATTCGAGGACGGTCTTGAGTTCGGGATCGGCAATCGTGCGAAGCGAATCGCCGAGGTCGGTCGGGATCGGTATCGAAGGTGCGGGGGTCGCGCGGCGCGGTGCCGCGGGCAGGGTGCCTTGCCGGATGACCACTTTCACGACCGCCGCATAGCCGAAGAAGCGATTCACCCGTTCGATCAGGGTCGGCGCGACATGCTGCATCATCGGGGCGTGCGCGCCGGTCGCGACGACGGTCAGGACGCCTTGCTCGCGCTTGCCATGGGGAAAGCGGATCGATTCGGGGGCGGAGGCATGGGCATAACGCTCGCCGACGATCTCGCTCCAGCGGCTGACCACCGACGACTGGACGAAGCCGAATTTGCGGAATGCCGTCCGTCCGATATCGGGGACGATATCGGCGACCGCGCGCGCGCGGTTGGCACGGGTCGGCTCGGGAAGAGAGGTCGGTCGTTTCGCCATTGCGGCGCTCCATGCCACAAGCAAAGCGTGTCCGTCGATATGTCTCGTACCTCCGAAAAGCTGTTGCCGTGGTACGACGCGAATGCGCGGCGTTTGCCATGGCGCAGTCCTCCGGGCGCGCCTTCGCCCGATCCGTACCGGGTGTGGCTTTCCGAAATCATGTTGCAGCAGACGACCGTCGCCACGGTGAAAGCGTATTTCGAGCGCTTTACGGCCCGCTGGCCGACCGTCGCAGCGCTGGCAGCGGCGGACGAAGGCGATGTCATGGCGGCGTGGGCGGGGCTCGGATATTATTCGCGGGCTCGCAATCTGGTTGCCTGTGCGCGGGTGCTGGCGGCGGAGGGGTTTCCGGCGGACGAGGCGGGTTTGCGCGGATTGCCGGGGGTCGGACCCTATACGGCGGCGGCGATCGCGGCGATTGCGTTCGGGCAGCGTGCGGTGGTCGTCGATGGCAATGTAGAGCGGGTGGTCGCGCGGCTGTTTGCGGTGGATACGCCGCTGCCGGGGGTGAAGCCGGACCTGAAGCGGCTGGCGGAGACGATCACGCCCGATACGCGCTGCGGCGATTTTGCGCAGGCGATGATGGATCTGGGCGCGACGGTGTGCGTGCCGCGGAACCCGCGCTGCGGCGACTGTCCGCTGATGCAGGACTGTGGCGCTTATGCGAGTGGCGATCCCGGCAGCTATCCGCGCCGGGCGGCGAAAGCGCTCAAGCCCGAGCGGACGGCGACGGCGTGGTGGATCGAGCGCGAGGGGCAAGTGCTGCTCGTGCGCCGTCCGGCCAAGGGGCTGCTGGGCGGAATGTTGGCGTTGCCCAGCACCCTTAGTGCTCCCGCGAAGGCGGGAGCCCAGGCCACAGCCGTTCTGCCCGTCGACTGGGCTCCCGCCTTCGCGGGAGCACAAGTGTCGCTCGGTACTATCACGCATATCTTCACCCATTTCCGCCTGACGATGACGGTCGCCGTAGCGTCGCTCGATCCCGGTTGCGTTTTGCCACCGGGCGCACAATGGTGGCCGCTAACGAAGCTCGCCGACGCGGGTCTGCCGACGCTGTTTGCCAAGGCCGCAGCGGTCGCGATGAGGGAGAGAGTTTGATGTTCGACGCGCGCGTAGATCGGCGGCAGTTTCTGGGTTCGGCGGCACTGTTCGGTGCGCTGGCGGCGACACCGGGCTGGGCACTGGCGCGCATGAATCGCGGCGGCTGGGACAAGGTTCAGGCGTTGCTCGACGATTATGTCGCGACGAAGAAGCTGCCGGGGCTGGTCGGGGCGGTGGCGCGCGGCACCGACGACGCCGATTTCCTGATGTCGGGAACGCTCGCGGTGGACAGCAAGCGCGCGGTGGATGCCGACAGCCTTTACCGCGTCTATTCGATGTCGAAGCCGATCACGGGCATGGCGGCGATGATGCTGATCGAGGACGGCAAACTGCGTCTCGACCAGAGCGTCGGCGACTTCCTGCCGGGCTTTGCCAAGCCGATGGTCATTATCGACCAGATGAAAAGCCTCGACGCGAAGCCCGCGTCGAAGCCGCTGACGATCCGCCACCTGATGACGCACTCGGGCGGCCTCGGCTATATCATCACCAGCAAGGGCGAATTGCTCAAGGAATATGCACGGCTGGGCCTGACCGGCGGACCGGTGAGCAACAAGCCGGTGCCGGGGCTACCCAAGGTGACGCCGCCGCCGAGCTTGCAGGAATTCGGCAAGCGCATCTCGACGCTGCCGCTGATGTACGAGCCCGATACGCGCTGGAGCTATTCGGCGGGGCTCGATGTGCTGGGCGCTGTCATCGAGATCGCCAGCGGCATGCCGTTCGAGGCGTTCCTGCAAAAACGGCTGTTCGGGCCGCTCGGCATGACGTCGAGCTGGTTCGTCGTGCCGCAATCGCAGCTGTCGCGGCTGACGACGAACTACGGAATTGTCGGCGGCAAGCTGTTCCCGATCGATCCGCCGACCGATTCGGCGTTCGCGGACAAATCGATGATTCCGCTCGGCGGCGGCGGACTGGTGATGAGCCCGCGCGATTACGACCGGTTCCTGCTGATGCTGGCGGGCAAGGGCAAAGTGGGCCGCACGCGGGTGATGAAGGAAGAGACCGCGCGGCTGGGCATGTCCAACCTGCTCAATCCCGGCGTCGCGACCGAGAACACCTATGTGACGGGACAGGGTTTCGGCGCGGGCGGGCGGGTCACGCTGAAGGACGATCCGCTCGGCTCGGGGGTCGGCACGTTCGGCTGGGGCGGCGCGGCCGGCACGATCGCCTGGGTCGACCCGACGCGCGGCATCCGCGCTTCGGGTTACGTCCAGTATATGCCGGGAGAGGCGCTGCCGTTCGGCAAGGACTTCGGCAAGAGCGTCTATACCAGCCTGTGACCGGCTTTACCGGCAGCCCGCTCGACCGGGTCGATCATATCCGCAGCGACCCGCAAGCCTTTGCCGCGCTGCTCGGCGACTGGCGGGCGCGGGTGCTGCTGCTCGAAGGGCTGATGCCGCAGGTGTCGGACGAGGGCGGCCTGGTCTGGGGCAGCCTGGCGACGGTGGCCGAGGATGCCGAACTGGTGCTGCTCGGCCTGCTCGACGACCGGCCGCATTTTGTCGAGGTGGTGCAGAACGAAGTGCCAGCACCAATGCGTTCGCCAGCGATGTTCCGCGCGCTCGGGATGCTGGCGGCAGAGGATGCTGCGACGTTCGGCACCGCGCTCAGCCTGATCGCGTGGCATAACACGCACCGGTTTTGCCCGCGCTGCGGATCGACGACGACGCTGTTCCGCGCGGGCTGGGGACGGAAGTGCGACGCGTGCGGCACCGAACATTTCCCGCGCACCGATCCCGTGGTCATCATGCTCGCCGAGTTCGAGGGGAAGGCTCTGGTCGGTCGCCAGCCGCGCTTTCCGCCGGGCAATTATTCCGCGCTTGCCGGATTCCTCGAGCCCGGCGAATCGATCGAGGAAGCCGTGCGGCGCGAGATCATGGAAGAAGCAGGCGTGCCGTGCGGCGCGGTGCGCTATGTCGCGAGTCAGCCCTGGCCGTTCGGTGGCGCACAGCTGATGATCGCCTGTATCGCCGAGGCGCTGGCCGACGAGATCGTCATCGATCCAAAGGAGCTCGAGGATGCGATGTGGGTGACGCGCGACGAGGCGATTGCGGCACTGGCCGGTGACCCCGATGCACGGTTCAAAGCACCGCCGCCGTTTGCCATCGCGCATAGCTTGCTGAAGGCGTGGGTGGGCTAACCCCGCTTCATCGCCGTCGGATAGGTGCCCAGCACGCGGACCCATTTCGAATGGAACGCCAGTTCCTCCAGCGCACGGGCGACGGCAGGATCGTCAGGGTGCCCCTCGATATCGGCGAAGAATTCGGTCGCCGAGAAACTTGCGCCGCGCTGGTAGGATTCCAGCTTGGTCATGTTGACCCCGTTGGTCGCAAAGCCGCCCATCGCCTTGTAGAGCGCGGCGGGGACGTTCTTCACTTCGAAGATGAGCGTGGTCATCACATCGTCCGGCAAAGTCCGTGCCGGTGCCTCGCGGGCGAGGATCACGAAGCGCGTCATGTTGTCGTCCGAATCCTCCAGCGATTCGGCGAGGATATCGAGGCCATAGATCGCGGCCGCCCGGGGCGGTGCGATTGCCGCGACCGAGGCATCGCCGCCCTCGACCACCAGCGCCGCCGCGCCCGCCGTGTCCGAATAGGGCACCGGCTGGATGCCCCGTGCGCGCAGCCAGTGGCGGCACTGGCCCAACGCCTGCGGATGGCTGGTCGCCTGTTTGACGCCCGACAGCGGCCCCATGCCCATCAGCGCATAGCGGATCGGCAGGAAGTGCTCGCCGGTGATGATCAGCCCCGATTCGGGGAGCAGGAAGTGGATGTCGGCGACGCGGCCGTGCAGCGAATTTTCGATAGGGATCATCGCGCAATCGGCGCGCCCTTCCTTCACCGCATCGATGGCATCCTCGAACGCGAAACAGGGCAGGGGCAGTGCGTCGGGAAACGCCTGTTCGATGGCGATCTGCGAGTTCGCGCCCGGCGCACCCTGGAACGACACGGTGCGTTCGGGGGCGTCGGCAGCGGCAGCAGTCATCGCGGCAACGATAGGCAAGGCGGGGGCGGGATAGTTCTGCATCTCGGGAGCGCGCCTAGGGATGATGGTGCGCCGCCGCAAGCGCGCTTGCGGTTGGCGGGCGGCGGTTATAAGGGCGGCGGCAATCGGAACCGCTTAGCATTCAGGACATTCGGCGACCTATGGACAACCGGCAGAATATCATCGCGATGATGGGCCTCGGTGCCGCGATCGTGGCGCTCGGCGCGACGCTCGTCAGCACGGAAATGTTCCATTCGGGCCGCCCCGAGAAAATGGGTTATGTCGTCGAAGGTGTCGAAGAGACGGGCGAGGGCGGACCTGCCGCAGCGCCGGTCGCGATTGCATCGCTGCTGCCCACTGCCGACGCGGCCAAGGGTGCCGAAGTCTTCAAGAAATGCGCGTCGTGCCACACGGTGACACAGGGCGGCGCGAATGGCGTTGGGCCGAACCTTTACGCCACGCTCGGTGAGGAAATCGGGCACGGCAAGGCCGGGTTCGCATTTTCCGACGCGCTGGCGGGCAAGGGCGGCAAGTGGGATTTCGAGAGCATGAACGCCTGGCTCACCTCGCCCAAGGCGTTCGCGCCGGGCACCAAGATGAGCTTTGCCGGCCTGTCGAAGCCCGAGGATCGCGCGAACCTGCTGGTCTATTTGAACGCACAGGGTTCGAATATTCCGCTGCCCGCCGCGCCAGAAGGCGAAGCCGCTGCCAATGCGACGGCACCGGCGAACGCGGCGGCACCTGCGGCGAAGTAAGTGGATTTGATAGCGTAAGTTTTCTCTTCGCCGAGCGCCAGCGAGGTGCTCCTTCGAGCGTCAGCGAGAAGACATCGCTTCCGGCGAGAGACCTCGCTCGCGCTCGGCCGGGCTTCTCGCTAACGCTCGAAGAGGAGATTTTCCTGACGTCTCCCCACCTCAATCCGCGAAGGGGTCGCGGACCAGGATCGTGTCCTCGCGCTCGGGCGAAGTGCTGACCAGCGCCACCGGGCACTGGATCAGTTCTTCGATACGGCGGACATATTTGATCGCCTGTGCGGGCAGTTGCGCCCATGACCGCGCGCCCGCCGTCGACTGCGACCAGCCCTCGATTTCCTCGTACACCGGCTCGACGCCCGCCTGATCGGCGGCATGCGGCGGCAGATAATCGAGTATGCGGTCGCCGAGCCGGTACCCGGTGCAGATTTTCAGGGTCTCGAACCCGTCGAGCACGTCGAGCTTGGTCAGGGCTATGCCGGTGATGCCGCTGACCGCCGCCGACTGCCGCACGAGAACTGCGTCGAACCAGCCACACCGCCGCTTGCGTCCGGTGACCGTCCCGAACTCATGCCCGCGTTCCCCCAGCCGTTGCCCGGTTTCGTCCTCCAGCTCGGTCGGAAACGGGCCGCTGCCGACCCGCGTCGTATAAGCTTTAACGATGCCGAGAACGAACCCGGCCGCACTTGGTCCAAGGCCCGATCCGCCAGAAGCGGTTCCCGCAATCGTGTTCGAACTGGTCACGAACGGATAGGTGCCGTGGTCGACGTCGAGCAGCACGCCCTGCGCCCCTTCGAACAGCATCCGTTTCCCCGCCGATTTCGCCTGTTTGAGCGTCAGCCAGACGGGCTTTGCATAAGGCAGGATGAAATCGGCAATCTCGCGCAGGTCGGCAACGACGCGGTCGCGGTCGATCGGCGGCTGACCGAACCCGGCACGCAACGCATCATGGTGCGCGCAGATGCGGTCGAGCTGCGGCTCCAGATCGTCGAGATGCGCCAGATCGCAGACCCGGATCGCGCGCCGCCCGACCTTGTCCTCATAGGCCGGGCCGATGCCGCGCCGTGTCGTGCCGATCTTGCCCGCGCCGCTCGCATCCTCACGCAGTCCGTCGAGGTCGCGGTGAAACGGCAGGATCAGGGGACAGGTCTCGGCCAGATGCAGATTGTCGGGGGTTATGGTCACGCCCTGCCCTGCAAGCTTGGCAATCTCATCGCGAAAATGCCACGGATCGAGCACCACGCCATTGCCGATCACCGACAGCGTCCCGCGCACGATCCCCGAGGGAAGCAGGCTGAGCTTGTACACCTGATTGCCGACGACGAGCGTATGGCCCGCGTTATGCCCGCCCTGAAAGCGGACGACGACATCGGCGCGGCTGGCGAGCCAGTCGACAATCTTGCCCTTGCCCTCGTCGCCCCATTGCGCGCCGATTACGGTGACGTTGGCCACTAGGTCTCCACTTTTGCTGTCGTCAGGGTGTTCGCGGGTGTCCGTATTGCCGACGACGCGCGGCGTCCACTTTTTTGGAAGTAGATTAGAGCTTCCACACCTCGTCATTCCCGCGAAGGCGGGAATGACGATATAGAGCGTTGCGAGGAGACCCCACGTCATGACCGACTCGCTCGACGACCGGATGATCGACACGCCCGACGGCCCGATGACCTGGGCAGCATGGAAGAAAAAGAATCCGGTGCAGGTGCCGTCGCGCCGGACCAAGGGCAAGGAACTGCCCAACAAGGTGAAGCGGTTTACGGGCGAGAAGTGAGCCTAGACCTGTCATGCGATCCTGCGGTCGAAGCCCTAAGCGTTCATTTTCAGGTCAGGTCGCTGTGCTTTAACGCCTGCTCCGTTTCTCCAGACTGAGGATTACGCGCATGCGTTTGCCGCTAGCCCTGATCGGCCTGACCGCCACCACTGCCGCCATCGCCCAGACGCCGCCGCCGCGCCCGATGTTGTCCGATGCCTGCCGCGCCGAGGTCGAGAAACTGTGCCCCGTCGCTGCCGATGGCGACCGCCGCGCGCGGATGCAGTGCGTCATGACGAGCCAGGACAAGCTCAGCGAGGGGTGCAAGAAGGAACTGGCCGACTTGCGCGCAGCGCGCGAGAGAATGCGTGGCGACATGCGCGCCGAGCGCGAGAAATGGCGCGCCGGAAGTACCGGCGATGACGCGCCCCCGCCGCCTCCGCCGCCTCAATAGGCGGGCGCGAAGGGCGGACGCGCTTGCTGCGTTGACGCGGCAGGATTGTTCGAGGACGTTACGCCCATGCACCGATTGCCCGTCGTTCTGCTCACCGGCGCCTTTGCCGCCACCCTTGCCGCCGGCGCGGCCGATGCCCAGCGCGCGGGCGTCTCGCGCGAGTGCCGCCGCGAAGTCATCAAGCTGTGCGGCTTTTCGGGCGGGCGCGAAGGGATCCGCACCTGCCTGACGCAGAAATATCAGGCGCTGTCGGACGGGTGCCGGGGCGAAATCCTGTCGGCGGTCGCCAAGCGGATGGGCGACACCGCGCCCCTGCCCAAGGGCGCGCAGACTCTGTCCTATGCCAGCGACCCGGCGCAGGTGCTCGATTTCTGGCCCTCGGCGACGGGCGGCAAGTCCCCGTTGATCGTCTTCGTCCACGGCGGCGGCTGGAAACGCGGGAGCAAGGACAATGCGACCGGCCAGTTCAAGCCCGCGCATTTCCCCGCCGAGGGCTATGCCTTCGCGTCGATCAACTACCGCCTCGTGCCCGCAGCCACGGTCGAGCAGCAGGCGGCGGACGTCGCATCCGCCGTCAAGGCGCTGCTGGCGCGGACCGATGTCGATCCCCGGCGTGTCGTCCTGATGGGCCATAGCGCGGGCGCGCATCTCGTCGCGCTGGTCGGCACCGACGAGCGTTATCTGAAAGGCGCGGGGCTGTCGTTTGCCGATGTGGCGGGCGTGATCCCTATCGACGGCGCGGCCTATGACGTGCCCGCGCAAATGACCGACGGCCCGCAGATGATGCAGGGCACCTATGGGCAGGCGTTCGGCACCGACCCCGCGCGGCAAAAGGCACTGTCGCCGACGTTTCAAGCCGCCGCACCCAATGCGCCCGAATTCCTGCTGCTCCATGTCCAGCGGCCCGATGGGGTGCGGCAGGCGAATACGCTGAGCGCGGCGCTGAAATCGGGCGGCAGCCGGGTCGAGACCGGCAGCTTTCTGGGCGAGGGGTTGCAGGGCCATGCCGAAATCAACCGCCGTCTGGGCGACCCGAGCTATCCGGCGACCGCGACGGTCGATGCGTGGTTGAAGCGGGTTTTCGGGCGCTGAGCCGGTACGGCGAGAAGTTGGGTTTCGCACTTCTTCGAGCGCTAGCGAGAAGCCCGGCCGAGCGGGAGCGAGGTCTGTTGCCGTAAGCAAGTGCTTCTCGCTAACGCTCGAAGGAGCACCTCGCTGGCGCTCGGCGAAGAGCGCACTTGCGTTGCAGAAACCTACCCAAATCCGTCCGGATAGACCGAGAACCCCGTCGCCGCCTCGTCATGCCCGTCGCCATGCGCGATGGTGTAGCATCCGCCACGCCCGACCGCGTTCGTGCCGCTGGACAGGAACAGCGAGAAGCCGAACCAGCTGTGGTATTCGAAGCCGTGGCGCTCGGTCGGGTCGAGGGTGACGCGGACACCGCTTCCAGCCAGTTCCGCCGCAATTGCCTCGATCCCGGCGATGCGCGAGGTCATCAGGCCTGCGTGATCGAACTTGCGGAGTGCATCGAGCGCGGGCGCTACAGGGCCGGTCGCTGCAATCAGCGGGAGCCAGCTTGCGTAACCCGCCTCCGCCAGACCGCCTGCATCCTTCATGTCGAGCAGCGCATCAAGGTCGGCAATCTCGCCGGGCGAAAGGAGCAGTCCCGCCAGTGTCTGCACCAGATCGGGCATTGTCAGATCGACCGTGATGCCCTCGACCCCCGCCGCCTTCAATGCGGCCACCGCAATGCCGGTAATCTCGCATGCCGCCGCCACCGAATCGTCGCCGATCAGTTCGGCCCCGACCTGCATCGCCTCGCGCTGCGGATTGAGCTGCGTCGCGCCGAGTTTGAGCACCGGCCCCGCATAGGCCAGCCGCAACGGTCGCGGCACCTCGGCCAGTTGCGTCGAGACGATCCGGGCGATCTGCGGCGTAATATCGGGCCGGATCGCCAGCGTGCGCTGCGACAGCGGATCGACGAAGCGCGCCAGGTCGGTGCGCGACGATTTCAGCCGCGCGGCCAGCCCGTCTTCATACTCGGCAAGCGGCGGCGACACGCGGTTGTACCCGCGCCCCTCGATGCTATCGAGCAACGCGCGTACGGTGCGCGCCTGCGTCGCCGCCTCACCGGGGAGGCGGTCGCGCAGGCCTTGCGGCAGGAGTCCGCCTGCGCCCATCAGAATTTAAGCGCCTTCACCGTCTTCACCCCCGGCAGTTTGCACAGCTGCCATAGCACGGGTTCGGGGATCGGCGCATCGACCGACAGAAGGACGACCGCCTCGCCGCCCGCATCGCGCCGCCCGAGGTGGAAGGTGCCGATGTTGATCGCCGCCTCACCCAAGGTGGAACCCAGCCGGCCAATGAAGCCAGGCGCGTCCTCGTTGACGATATACAGCATGTCGCCCGCCAGATCGGCCTCGACCTTGATGCCGAAGATTTCGGTCAGGCGCGGGCTTTCATTCCCGAACAGCGTGCCCGCCACCGACTTTTCACCCGCTTCGGTCTGGACCGAAACGCGGATCAGCGTGTGGTAGGTGCCTTCGCGGTCATGCCGTACTTCGCGCACGTCCAGCCCGCGTTCCTTAGCGAGGAATGGCGCGTTGACCATGTTCACCGTGTCCGAATAGCGCCGCATGAGGCCCGCCAGCACCGCGCCCGTAATCGGCTTGATGTTGAGCTGCGCCGCCGCTCCCTCGACCTCGATCGAAATCTTGGTCAGATTGTCGTGCGCGAGCTGGCCGACAAGGCTACCCAGCCGTTCGGCGAGCGCCATATAGGGTTTCAGCTTCGGCGCTTCCTCGGCGGACAGGCTCGGCATGTTGAGCGCATTGGTAACGCCGCCCGTCATCAGGAAATCGGCCATCTGCTCGGCGACCTGGATCGCGACATTGACCTGTGCTTCGCTGGTCGATGCGCCGAGATGCGGGGTCGAGATGAAGTTCGGCGTGCCGAACAGTGGCGAGGCCGTCGCGGGTTCCTCGACGAACACGTCGAGTGCCGCGCCGCCGACTTGCCCCGAATCCATTGCCGCCTTGAGCGCCGCTTCGTCGATCAGGCCGCCGCGCGCGCAATTGATGATGCGGACGCCCTTCTTGGTCTTGGCGAGCGCCTCCGCCGACAGGATGTTGCGCGTCTCGTTGGTCAGCGGTGTGTGCAGCGTGATGAAATCGGCACGCGCCAGCAGCTCGTCGAGCGTGACCTTCTCGATGCCGAGCACGACCGCGCGCTCGGGGGTGAGGAACGGATCGTACGCTACGACCTTCATCTTGAGGCCCAGCGCCCGGTCGGCAACGATCGAGCCGATATTACCCGCGCCGATGAGGCCGAGCGTCTTCGACGTCAGCTCGACGCCCATGAAGCGGTTTTTTTCCCACTTGCCCGCCTGGGTCGATGCATCCGCCTCGGGCAGCTGCCGCGCGAGCGCGAACATCAGCGCAATCGCGTGTTCGGCGGTGGTGATCGAATTGCCGAACGGCGTGTTCATGACGACGATGCCCGCAGCGGAGGCCGCCGGGATATCGACGTTATCGACGCCGATCCCGGCGCGGCCGATGACCTTCAGGTTCTTGGCCGCCGCAATGACTTCCTTGGTCGCCTTGGTGGCGGACCGGATCGCCAGACCGTCGTACTGGTCGATGATCGCGATCAGCTCGTCTTTGGTTTTGCCGGTGATCTCGTCGACCTCGACGCCGCGCTCGCGGAAAATCTGTGCGGCTTTGGGATCCATTTTGTCGGAAATAAGGACTTTTGGCATGATGATATCTTTCGAATTGCTGTGCTCCTGCGAAAGCAGGAGCCCTGTCGACGGGAAATTGTGCTGCGGTTCCACGGCTCCTGCTTTCGCACGAGCACAGGCCTATTGCTTGACCTGCGCCCAGGCCCAATCGAGCCACGGCCCCAGCGCTTCGACATCGGCCGTATCGACCGTTGCCCCGCACCAAATCCGCAAGCCCGGCGGTGCATCGCGGTATCCGGCAATGTCGTAGGCGGCATGCTCGGCCTCGAGCAGGCCCGCGAACTTCTTGATGAGCGCCTCGTCAGCGCCCTCCACCAGCAGGCACACGCTCGTCTTCGACCGTGTCGCCGGGTCGGCGGCAAGATGCCGCAGCCACGAGCGCTCGCGCACAATGTTGTCCAGCGCCGCCGCATTGGCATCGCTGCGCGCCATCAGGCCGCTGAGCCCGCCGAGCGACTGCGCCCATTCGAGCGCAAAAATAACATCCTCGACCGCGAGCATCGAGGGCGTGTTGATCGTCTCACCCTTGAACACGCCTTCGGCCAGCGCGCCTTTCGACACGAGCCGGAACACCTTCGGCAACGGCCAGGCGGGGGTGTAACTCTCCAGTCGCTCGACCGCGCGCGGCCCGAGGATGATGACGCCGTGCGCGCCTTCGCCGCCCAGCACTTTCTGCCACGAGAAGGTCGTGACATCGAGCTTGTCCCACGGCAGGTCGTAGGCGAACACAGCACTGGTCGCGTCGCAGAACGACAGGCCCGCGCGGTTCGCGTCGATCCATTCGCCATCGGGCACGCGGACGCCGCTGGTCGTGCCGTTCCAAGTGAACAGCACATCGGTATCCCAATCGACCGCACCTAAATCGGGCAGCGACCCGTAATCGGCGCGCAGGATGACGGGATCGAGCTTCAGCTGCTTGACCGCATCGGTCACCCAGCCTTCGCCGAAGCTCTCCCACGCCAGCGTGGTCACACCCCGCGCACCGAGCATCGTCCACATCGCCATTTCGAACGCGCCGGTGTCGCTGCCGGGGACGATGCCGATGCGGTGCGTGTCGGGGACGCCGAGCACTTCGCGGGTCAGGTCGATTGCGCGCTGCAGCCGCGCCTTGCCGATTTTGGAGCGATGCGAGCGGCCGAGCGATTCGGTCGCCAGACGTGCAGCATCCCAGCCGGGCGGCTTGGCACAGGGTCCGGAGCTGAAATGGGGACGCGCAGGTGTGGCGTCGGGACGGGGTAACTCAGTCATGTATTCTCTCCTCACAGAGAGCAGCGCGGCGTTGGGACCGCGTGGCCCGGGGGCGCTCATAGAGACTGGTGAGGGGAGGTCAACCTCCTTCCCGTCACCCCCGCGAAAGCGGGGGTCCAGCTTCTTGTTTGCGACCGGTTGAAAGAAGAAGAAGCTGGATTCCCGCTTTCGCGGGAATGACGAAGACTGAAAGCGTAGCTAGACCATTGCCATGCGCCGCGCCGCTCTCTTGCTCCCGTTTGCCCTTGCCGCATGTATTTCCGGCCCGCGCCCGCCGTCGCGCCGTCCGGTGGTGCAGGCACCGGTGCGGGGGGGCGACCCCGTTGCGCTCCGCCAGTGCATCGCGCGGATGGACCGGATCGTGTCGCGCTACACCTTGCTGCCCGACCGGACGTTCGGCGGCGGCTGCGATGCGGTCGGGGCGATCCAGCTGACGGACATCGGCACGCCGGTCGCCAATCTGGGTGCGATGACGTGCGGCCTGGGCGAGGCGTTCACCAACTGGGTGCAGCAGGACATCCAGGGTCCGGCGCGCCAGTTTCTGAACGCGCGGGTCGTGCGGATCGAAAGCATGGGCACCTATTCGTGCCGCAACGTCAACGGCGCCGCGACCGGCAAATTGTCCGAGCACGCCCATGCCAATGCGGTCGATATCGGTGCGTTCGTGCTCGACGACGGGCGGCGGCTGTCGGTCAAGGACTGGTGGTTCGGCGACGGCGAGGCGGCGATGTTCCTGCGTGCCGTCCGTGCGAGCGGATGCCGCCGCTTCACCACCGTGCTCAGCCCGGACTACAACGCCCAGCACCACGACCATCTGCATTTCGATATGGGCGGACGGCCATTCTGCCGCTAGGGCGGTGCAAATGACAGAAACACGTATCCCGTCGCGGGTTTTTCCGCGCGCCGCCACCGAAGCCGAAACTGCCAAGCACGGCGTCTCCACACCGCAGACCGAACATCCGGCCTATAAGCTCGCCTTTCAGGACATGGATTTCCTGCTTAGCGAGGAATTGCGTCCGGTCAGGTTCCAGCTCGAACTGCTCAAGCCCGAGCTGCTGCTCGACGAGGCGAAGATCGGGTCGATGATGGTATTCTATGGTTCGGCGCGCATTCCCGAACCCGGCGTGAAATCGACCAATCCCGACCCGCAAGTCGCTGCGAGTCTGGAGGCCAAATCGCGTTACTATGACGAAGCGCGCAAACTTGCGGCGCTCGCCAGCACCACGCCCGTCGATGAAGCGGGCATGCGTCACTTCGTTGTCTGTTCAGGTGGCGGGCCGTCGATCATGGAGGCCGCCAACCGCGGCGCGCTGGACGTCGGGGCCGAATCGGTCGGGCTCAACATCGTCCTGCCGCACGAGCAGGCCCCGAACGAATATGTGACGCCGGGCCTGTCGTTCCAGTTCCACTATTTTGCGCTGAGGAAGATGCACTTCCTGTTGCGCGCGCGCGCCGTCGCGGTGTTTCCCGGCGGGTTCGGGACGTTCGACGAAACGTTCGAACTGCTGACCCTGATCCAGACCGGCAAGATCAAGCCGATGCCCGTGATCATGTTCGGCAAGGAATTCTGGCACCGGGTGGTGAATTTCGACGCGCTTGCCGCCGAGGGGGTGATTTCCGCCAAGGATATCGAGTTGATGACCTTCGTCGAAAGCGCGGAGGAAGCGTGGCAGGTCGTGCAGGATTTCTACGCGAAGTAGCGCGTCGTCCTATCCCCGGACCATGCCGGGGATCAGGATCGCGTCGACAAGCCACCAGATACCGAGCACGCCCCAGATCAGGAAGCCGAGGCCGAACCAGAAGGTCAGCCAGCCGAGGCCGTTGAGCAGCAGCATCCCGACGCCGCTGCCGACATGGCCGGTCAGGAACCGGTGGACGCCGAACATGCCGAGGAAAAACCACGCGACATAGACGAGGATGGTCGTACCGGTAGCGTCGGCATTGGCGCGGTTGCGGTCGATCATAGCCATGACATCTCCTTTGACTGTGTTAGTCATATAGGACGGCTTGGGGCGATGCCAAGAGGTGTGGCGGACGAAAGCGGTCGTACGTCGGCGGTGAGATCCGGGAGAGGCCGCCGACGCACCTGCCGCTAACGTTTCAAACGACCTATTCCGCTGCGTCAAAACGATATTTTTTGTTGTCTGCCCGATTATCCGCCGGAATCGTCGTATTCAGGCAACGCGGGCGCGCAGACGGGACATGGCTCCGCTGGCCATATCGAGAAATTCGAGCCGTGCGGGGTGGCGCACGACGAACAGCATCAGCGCCCAGCACAGACATCCTGCCAGCGCCATCGCGGCCAGCGCGGCAAAGCCGGTATCGGCGGGACGCAGCCCCAGCGCATAAGCGAGCAGGATCGGCGCGACCGTCGCCAGCGTGCAGGCCAAGCTCCGCACATAGACCAGAACGATGTCGCGCCAGCGGAACCCGATCAGCCGGTGCATGAAGCCCGCATAAACGCCATACCACGCAATGCCATAAGCGATCCGCGACGCAGCGGCCCATTCGATACTGACCAGCGCAGCGACGACCAGCAACACGATCGAGAAGCCGGTATCGATGAGGTTGCGATAGAGCAGCGACCGCATCCGGCCGAGCACGACCGGGATATCCATGTGCAGGGGCAGGGCGGTGAAGGCTATCTCGCTGATCGCGACGAGCATCAGGATCGGCGCGACACCCGCCCAGACCGGGCCGTAGAGAATCGAGACGACCGGAACCGACGCGGCCGCAAGGAATGCCATCGCGGGCCAGGTCGTCACACTATATGCCGACACGACGCGAATATAGGCAGGGGCGAAGGGTTCGCCCCGGTCGCGCATCCGGGCAAATGCGGGGAAGAACACGCCGCCGATGGCTCCCGAGACGAGCAGGCGCAGCTGGCCCGACAGGCTGACCGCGCGTCCGTACAGCCCGACGGCAGCGAACCCGAGCAGCCGTCCGACGATGAGTTCGGGCGAGCGCATGCCGAGCGCACCGCTGAGGGCGAGGCCCGAGGATTGAGATCCGAATTTCAGGATCGGCCCCGTGTCCGCCAGAGAAAGCGGCAAACGCGGGTGCGCGCCGCTGGCCCATTGGCCGATGACAGCGCGGGCAAGGTTTTGCGCGACCGCACCGATCGCGAGCGACATCGCGGACCAGCCATTGGCGGCAAGGCCGATGGTCACCGCCATCATCGCCAGCGCCGCGCCGGCATTGACGAAGAACAGCCCCCGGAAATCGAGACGGCGCTGGAGCAGGGCCGAAGGGACGACATAAAAGGGCACAAGCAGATACGAGCCCGCGATCACCGCGAGGATCGGAAACAGCCGCATGTCGTCGTAGAAGCGCGCTGTCGGCCAGGCGAGGGCGAGAATCAGCCCGCCGATGCCCAGCGCAAAGACGATCGACACCGAAAAGCACCGGCGCAGCTTGTCGTCGTCGAGGTCGGGTTCGCCCGCGACATAGCGGCTGATCCCGAAATCCTGAAAGATCGCGACCATCATCGCGGCGGCGAGTGCGGTGCCGAACAGGCCGACTTCGCCCGGCGTCAGGAAAAAGCGCGAGATGACCACCGAGGTGACGAATTGCGCGAAGAACGCCACATATTGCCCCGCCATGCCCCAGACGGCAGCGGTGCGGACCGAGGGGCCGGTCGCGGCGGCGTCGCTCATCGTTTGAGGAGCGCTGCGGCGAGACGGAACGCGCGGGCCGGCTCGTTCAGCGTCAGCAGTCGCACCACGGTCCGCCACAGGCCGTCGGTCGCGCCGCCCTCCCGGATATGGGCGAGCATCAGGTCGAAGCCCTCGCCGCGCAATGCGGTAGGGGTATAAACGCTGCCCAGCGCGACCTTTTCACGAACGGCACGGAAGACCCCGGCGCGACCGAACACCCGGTCGAGCTGGTCCATCGGCGGCAGCGTGTCGAGCGATTCGGTCGGGTCGGGCCGTCCCGCCATGCGCTCGACATGCGCTTCCCAGGCGATGGCCGCGCCGATCTTTTGCACATAGGCGTGGCGATTGCTGACCTGTGTCTCGCTCTGGCGATAGAGCAGCAGGCGGTCGGGCAGGTTCGCCATGCGGACATGCTCCGACAGGCGCAGCCACAGGTCGTAATCCTCGCAATGCTTATAGGCCTGATGATAGCCGCCGACCGCACGCACGGCGTCGCGCCGCATTACGACCGACGGATGACACAGCGGCGGGCCGTTCTTCAGGTCCTCGAGAACATCCTCGGGCGTCGTGACATTGTCGAACTTGTGCGTGCTCGGCCGTCCGTCCTCGTCGATGCAGGTGCACCCCGTGCCCAGCACACCGATATCGGGGTTGGCATCCAGAAAGGCGATCTGGCGTTCGAATCGTTCGGGCAGGGCGATGTCGTCGCCGTCCATCCGCGCGATCAATGGTGCGCGCGCCTCGCCGATCATGCGGTTGAGGCTGACGATCAGGCCGGCAT